>NZ_JBALOW010000028.1:0-16728 GCF_036965085.1 Bacillus sp. JJ1532 | reverse complement strand
TAAAACGTTGACGTTTTTGTTCGTTCAGTTTTCAAAGAACTATCTTTTCGCTCAGAAGCGACTTTATTAATTTAACACATTCACTTATTAAAAGTCAATAACTTTTTTTGAAAAACTTTTTTGGTTGTTTAAGTTATTTTCCTGAGGACGAGTTCTAATATAACATGATTGAAAAGTGTTTGCAATATAATTTTTTTATTTTTTTATTTGGTCACTCCTCATTACTATTTTCTAATTTAAAATTAATTATTTGTTCTTTTAAATTCCATCGTTTATAACATTGTCATTAAATGTTCTTCATATAGAAACAACAATTTAATATTATCCCTTCCTTTTTGGATCTCGATTCCTGTTTTAATATGCAATAAGCGTTTCTGAAATTGGCAAAACAAATTTTCTTCTTATACAATTTGAGGCAAACAGTCCTTTCATAAAATCGAAAAGAAATTAGGTGTGAATTATGTCTAATATTTTTATCAAAAGGATTTATGATCCTTATGAAGAAAACGATGGCTATCGGATCCTAGTCGATCGCCTGTGGCCACGCGGAATCTCCAAAGAAAAGGCGAAATTATATTGCTGGGCCAAAGATTTGGCGCCAAGCAATGAGCTGAGGAAAAAGTATGCTCATAATAAAGAGCACTTTGACGAATTTCGAGAAAGGTATTTGGAGGAACTACGAACTAGCGATTTAATAAAAAATGAAGTAAAACAAATAATCAAACTAAACCTTGATCATAATATTACGCTTTTATATGCTGCAAAAAATAATTTTTATAATAATGCCATTGTATTGAGAGATGAAATTCTCCTGAATAAAAACGCTGAAAATGATCAGACGATTAATGATAAATCAAAATGAAGTTGAAGTCCTTTCCGTTCACTATGAACCCGCCTTAGTGCGCGTTTTTACCTCGGGGTGTCTTTTTCGATCACTATGGACCCTTCATAAGTAGGCGTTTTTCCTTGGGGCTTCCTTTTTGAACTTGGATTCCTCCACATGTCCACAGGATTATTCACAAATAAAACAAACATTATGTTTATAATCACCACTTCCATCCACAGTTCGTGGGTGGATTAATCAACCATATCCACAAACTAATTGGTTTTGGATATAGTTATACACAACTACAATACCTTACTTTAGAAAGACTCGGCTATTCATATAAAATAAATCCCTTTCATATAATTTATTATCTCTATTATATGGAAAGGTGTGAATCATACTGGAAAATATCGCCCTATACTTATCCTTTTTCATGGCAATCTACCTTTTCTCTTATTCATATATAGAGGGCATAAAAATTGCCAATTCAGAAGGTAAAATCTATGGAGGAACATTTATTTTTTCAGTCACTAGCGGTTTTCTTTTTTCTGCATTGACTTATTTATTTGTTTAGACAAAAAAAATCCCCCCAAAAATTTTGGGGGTTAGTCTACTCATCTTCTTTTAATATTGCGGCAATAGCTCCGTCTACAAACTGCCCTTTTTTAAAAAACCTTTTCTTTAAGAGTCCTTCAAATTCAAAGCCGTTCTTCTCTAATACTTTCGCTGATGATATATTTCTTCGATCATAAATGGCCTCTATCCGATTTAATCCGATTTCTATCAATCCGTATTGAACGACAGCATTAATTACCTCTGTCATAATCCCTTTTCGCCAAAAATCAGGATGGAGTTCATATCCAACTTCTGCTTTCAAATGTTCCTCCTCAATTTCGTGGAAGCCACATGTGCCAATGAACTGTCCTGTTTCTTTCAAAACAATGGCCCAACGAATTTGTTCTCTATTTTCGTATTTGAACAATAAACTTTCAATTAAATCTTCGGCTTGTTTTTCAGATCTAAAAGTAGTGAGATCATAAAACTTAGTGACTTCATCCTTTGAAAAATACCTAAACATGGCTGGAGCATCATTCATTTGAAGCTTTCGTAATATAACTCTTTCCGTTTCCAATTTCGGAAAATTTGTAAAAGCTTTATTAAACCCCATTTTTTTCTCCTTAATTTCGTACATTTTCTTTCAGTGTACTTTTAAGAGACGTTTTTTTCTTTAATTCCTTTAAGTTAAATCCTCGTTCATCTAATAAAAATAATGAAACCCCAATAATAATAATGCAGCCTCCAATAATTTGAGACCAGCTAACAGATTCTTGTAATAGATAATACGCTAAAAGAGCCGCACCTACTGGTTCGAATAAAATGGCCATAGAAATAGTAGAGGTGCTCAGCCATTTTAAAGACCAGTTAAATATCGTATGACCCATTAGTGTTGGAAAAAGCGCGAGTAGGATAAAATAAACCCAATCACTTGTCGGGTATGGTAATAATGGTTCCTGTTTGATGATTACATAGAAAAACAATGTAATAGTACTAATGCTATATACAATAAAGGTATAGGTTACAAGCGACAGTCTTTTTCTAACGTCTTGACCAAATAATAGATTTGCTGTAATTAATGCACAAGCAATCAAGGCTAAAATATCGCCAAATAAAGCAGATCCGCTAATTTTAAAATCTCCCCAGCTGATTACTACACTCCCCAATACAGCAATAACACTGCTTATTATTGCTTTCAGAGAAAACTTTTCCTTAAAGAAAAAATATGTTCCTACAAAAGCAAATAATGGCTGAAGTGTTACTAATACTGTTGAGCTGGCAACTGACGTGTAATTTAATGATTCAAACCAAAGAATAAAATGAAAGGCCAGGAATACACCAGCGATTATAGAAAATAACCAATCCCGCCTTGTAATAAGACGAAGTTCTGGAACATACTTTATTAGAAAAATAGGCAACATAAATAAAACCGTAAATAGTAAGCGGTAAAAAGCGATAACCCCAGAAGGAGCCGATGAAACTTTTACAAGAATAGCAGAAGTAGAGACCGACAATACGCCGATAGCAAGGGCCACATAAGGATTTATTTTGATGTCTGACATAGATGCAACTCCTTAATTCAATAATATTCAGCACACCTTATCATACATCTAAAGTAATACTTTATCTATTATTTTAATATATTATTCATTAGAAAGTTTTAGGAAGTTATTTAATGGGTATATCATTTTTAACAAAAAATTGATGTTAAAAGAACTAAGTACATTCAGAAATGGAGCCGCACCAGCTTTTATCCCTTTTCATCAAAAATTAACTAGGAAGTAGGGATATTATGAGTGAATTAGAATTAGAAATATTAATGAAACTGGGAATATCTGCCGTTCTTGGGCTGGTTATCGGAATTGAGCGAGAATTAAAAAGAAAACCAGTCGGCCTTAAAACGAGTCTCGTTATTTCCATTGTGAGCTGCCTATTAACAATCGTATCCATTGAATCCGCCTACATATTTCCCGGAAAGGAAGGCGTTAATATTCAAATGGATCCACTGCGTCTGGCGGCCCAAATCGTATCTGGCATTGGGTTTCTAGGTGCGGGTGTTATTTTAAGAAGGGGAAACGATAGTATATCCGGTTTAACAACCGCGGCATTAATATGGGGAGCAGCCGGGATTGGAATTGCGGTAGGTGCAGGCTTCTATCTTGAGGCAATGGCAGGAGTCGCGCTGCTCATCATCAGTGTTGAAGTCATTCCTTTTTTTATGGCTCTTTTGGGACCTAGGCAATTAAGAGAAAAGGAAATCACCCTCCGGCTTAAGGTGATCGATAAAGAAAACATTGCCGATATCCTTTCAGCCATCAAAGAATTAAAAATTTCAATCAAACGTGTTCGTATTAAAGACCTAGAAGATGGAAAGCACCTTGTTCAGCTGATCGTTACAGTCGATAAAAAGAAGAGTATTACAGATGTTTATTACAGTGTCTCTCAACTAAGCGGAGTACGGAGTGTTGAGATTGAAAGTTTGCAGTAGACAAAATTACCTCTTGCCAAAAACCCCGATTGCAGATATAATTTTTCTTGTACCATTCAATCGGGGAATTAGCTCAGCTGGGAGAGCGCTACGCTGGCAGCGTAGAGGTCAGGGGTTCGAGCCCCCTATTCTCCATAACCGGAAACCCTTGTGCAGCAAGGGTTTTTCTTTTTTATCTTTTATCAACAACGGAAATTATATTATAAGTGTGCACAAAGTGTGCACCTTTAGTTAACTAAAGTTATTTATCATGTATAAAAAAATTCTTTTCAAAGCGCTGAGCTGCTTCTACTTGAAGATCTTCGTTAACATGTGAATACAAATCTAAAGTAATTGAAACCCTTGAATGTCCTAGCCTTTCTTGAACTACTTTTGGGTTTACTCCATCAATCATTAATTGTGTCGCATGTAGGTGTCGTAAATCATGAATTGTAATCTTGGGAAGACCTGCTTCAACAATTAGACGGTTAAAATCCCTCAATAGATTTCTTGGATCTTTAAAAGTGCCTTCCAATGAACAGAACACTATATCTTGGTGAATTATTACCTTCCCGTATTTTTCTTTTTGTCTATCTCTATGTAATTGTAATTTGTTGATTAAATATGATGTAATTGATACTTGCCGTTTAGATTTCGAAGTCTTTACATCTTTAAAAATAATCCTCTTTCTTTAGTTCTGGCTAATGACCTTACAAATATAGAAAGCTATAGACTAGACCGTTGGTGTAATTGTGGGAAAACCGTTGTAGTCCCTTGATAAATGGGGCTGATTGGGGTACTGGTGTCCCCCTCGGTCTTCAAAATCGCTTGTGACTTGCGTGCCAGGTTAGCTGGGTTCGATTCCCAGGCAGTCCCACCAAAAGTATTGTATCAACGTTTTTGAACGTTTGGAATAATTTGATTAGAAAGAACCGTTTTACCTATTGACTGTTTAGGGTACTATCAAATAGACTTGGAGCCTCTTTTGCTTTGTTGGGACCCTCAGCAAAGCGAAGGGGTTTTTTTATGGCAGTACAAAGTAAGAGAAAAGAAGAAAGTTGGTATCCAGCCGGTTATTCGTTGAAGAAGAGGGGGCAACCCCTTGGAGTGGAAAGTCGTTAAGATATTAAGTTTTCAACTTTTAAATTAATTTAATAAATAATTATATATATTTAGTATATTTGTATCTTTCTGTATATTCCTGTAGTCCATCTTTAAAATAAAGATTGTAATCAATTATTTTAAAGGAGGATAAAAGATGCCTATTCGTAAGCTCAGTTTTTTGTTCGTTGCTCTAGTCCTGCTGATTACCCAATTTCCACTAGGCTCAAATGCTCAAAATGGTAACGCTGATTGTAGTAATCTTACCGATCCATCTGTCAATGGTTGGGTTAACTACGAACAAATGGTAAAAAGGCTTCACCAAATTGAACAAACAAGTTTTGGACGTGTGGAATTGGATGTTATTGGGCAATCGCGCCTCGGCAAGGACATATATGCAGCCCGTGTTGGAACCGGCGATCGTGTCATGCTTGTTACCAGCGAAATTCATGGTAATGAGAAAACTGGTACTGAAGCTTTGTTGCAAATGTTAAAGGAGCTGGGATCCGGCAATAATCCCGAAATTCAGGCGATTCGGAACAACGTAACTATCGTTGCTGTGCCAAAGTTTAATCCAGATGGAGCAGAATTGAACCAACGTCAAAACGTTTTCCCATGGGAAGAAGTCGTAAACACTTTTCCACAGCTTAAAGATGCCAAGCAAGCTTGGTACTACACTGCATCTAGAGGCGGTTTCGATGTTAACCGCGATTTTAACCCTGACCTAAACTATGAACCTCGTGCCGAAGATATGACTAAAGATGGAAGCCAACCTGGATTTTTCTTAACGAACGAGTCCCGTGTTCTTCGTAACCTTTATGTTAATTTGAAAAAAGAATTTGGTGAAGTTGAGGCGTACGTTGATTTACATCACATGGGAGCATGTAACAAAAATGAGGGTAGTGATCAATATGTTACAGTTTCATTAGACTATCCGCCGCTTGGTCCTGAAAACAATTCTAAATATCAACAATATACACAACTCGACCAGGAGAAGTCCAGACGATACGCACTAGCGGCAGCGCTTGGCATGGAAGATCACGCTGGAAATGGTAATGCCGAAACTTCCCCATTCTGGGGTGGAGCCAGCCGCTATTTCCATCCATCTGATCGAGACTTGCCTGGTCAGGCCAGATCATCTTTTGCTCTCAACGGTACTGCAACAGTTCTGTTCGAAGTTCGTGGACAGCAGCATAACTGGGGCCAGAAACAGAAGGGAATGCTAACTAAAGCAGTAAAGAACGGGCTGTACGGTATCGCCAATGGCATGGCTGATGGATCGGTAGACAGGCTTAACGGTAATGATTTCTACAATTTACCAAAGTACTGGTAGGTCATTTTGATTCTGTGTCTCCATCAAAGCTCAGGACTGCTAAGCAATTAGACGGAAAATGGTATAAGGAAACACCTCCGAAAACTCGGAGGTGTTTCAAAAAACTTGACTTAGTAAAAAAAAATTAAAGAAGTCAAACAGAGGTATTCATTATCAATGCTCGGACATTAGCCGTTTTGCTTCAAAATATAGGGTTTGGATAAACTTTTTTGCATTTATGCGAACTAGAGTGTTTGAAAGTGCTTGCTCTTTTTTTAATTCAGCCATTCTATCCCTTACAGTCTTAAACTCAAATAGTTTAGGAGCATAATTTTCGAAGATTGGATTGGAGTAATCATCCAGTCCAAGTGATGATAGATGATTTAACGATTGATAAATTGTCCTTCTAACACGTTGTTTCGAAGCTTTCATTTCTCTCATTACTTCACTTTGGCTTACGGAGTTTCCAAGCTTTTTTTGAGCCAATTGTAAAAATATATCCTTTAGTCGCGGGAAACCATTCGTAAATGTCTCAGTCCGTTCGCATTGGAATAAATACTCTAATATATTTAATAGGTCTCGATATCCGCTTTCACCCATAATTCCTAAATCAGATAAAAGAATCTGACCAGAATCTATTATGGTTGGTACCAATGAAGCCGCTTGCTCATGTACAAAAATTTGATCCAGCGCAATTATATTACTCAATGATTGATGGATGTTTAATATAGACTTCTCCAAACGGATCCGTTCGCTCACTTTTTTTATTACAGATATAACTTCAATCTTGTTAATAGGTTTCGTTATGTAATACTCAATACCAAGGGAGTATCCTTTACTTACTAACTCTTTTGACTCTACCAGTGAAATCATAATAATTTTCCCTTTAAATTCAGGTTTAATATTGCGGATTGTTTGCAGCCCATCTCTTTTTGGCATTAAAAGATCAATAAGCAAAATATCTGTTTTCTTTAAGGTTAATAGATTTCCATCTATGAGTGTACCGTCCTCCGCTTCACCTGCGATAACCCCAAGATCTTCGTCTTCAATTATTTCCATTAACATGGATCGAATGACAATGTCATCATCTACTATGTAAAAGAACATAACATCACTCTTCCTTGACCAAATAATTAACTGGTAATTTTATAGTGAAGATCGTACCATCTACTTCTGGTTCACTTTTCAAAAGGATCTTGCCTTCAAGTTCCTCAACGATTCTTTGTACATATGACAGTCCTATCCCTGTTGATGAACTTCCATCTCTTTCAAATTTTGAAGTGAATCCAGGTTCAAAAATTAAATTCTTTCGTTTATTTGGGATGCCAGGACCGTTATCACTTATTTGAAAATGAACCCAATTATTATGTTTGGAAACAGAAATCTTCACAACTCCTAATTGTTTTATGGCTTCAATAGAGTTCATTACTAAGTTATTAAGGATCGATAGAATTTTAAAAATATGATAATCCGGATGAGCCCCGATAATCACTTGTTTAAACTCAATCTCTTTTCCTAAGGAAAGTGCATAATTTTTATTAGCTCGTATAATAAGATCAAGGAGTTCATATATGGTCATGTATTCGCTAAAGCTTTCATCCGATATTAATTTGGAAAGTCCAGCATAAATTCGCTGGTTATCCTTTTTTATTTCGTGTATCTCTCCGACAATTTTTAATGTTTTGGCGGCCAGACATTGAATTGGCAGTGACTCCTTTTGCTCTTCAAACTCCATTAGTTTTTGATATAAAAAATAGGAATCCTGTGTTATTTTTTCACTGTTTTTTAATGTTTTCTTTAAGTGGATTGTTTCTTCATATAAGCTTGAGATAATCATGAGAAGATGAGCATTTTGTTGGCGTGTTTGCTTAACTGTCAGTTTG
The DNA here is from genome assembly GCF_036965085.1 of Bacillus sp. JJ1532. Lineage (NCBI taxonomy): Bacteria > Bacillati > Bacillota > Bacilli > Caryophanales > Bacillaceae > Bacillus > Bacillus sp. JJ1532. The sequence continues at coordinate 8,584 of NZ_JBALOW010000028.1, read as the reverse complement.
GTGTTATATAATTTCAGGAGATTGAAAAATCCTATCGTAAAATAGCTGCGAAAAATGGCAATCACGATTATTTTATATATACCGGAAAGAGAAGTATAAGCGTCGAATGCAATGTATTGAAAAGTGATTTCCGCAATGCTTGATGATATTTCAATGATAATACCCAAAATCCCCATTAGCACTGGACGATGATGTAAGCGATTCATTTTTATGGCATAGAAAAGACAGGCAAAAGTTAGATAATAAAAAAAAGTGGGATAATGAGCAATAAAAGAGTCCGTAAACACCTTACCGTAAATAATCAGGTCTAATAGGATTCGAAATAATACAACCATGATTCCTACTATGAAACCAGAGAGAACAGACGGTATTTTTCGTAGAAGTAATAAAGAAAAGAAAAATGTCGGTGTACCAAAACTAATCCGAAACGAATCATTGAAAGGATAAAAAAATAATTGACCCGCCAAAGGAACCAATATCAACATCAAAATAAAAATATAAGGATCTCTTTTGTTGAGTAAAAAATTCAAACCATCCACATCCTGAACTTTATAAAAGTAATTATATATATCGATGTGAATTAAAGCTAGAATTTACAGAAAAAACAGTCTATTCCGACTAGTTTGTATTGCGTTAGTCTTTAATGAAGTGGGAGGAAGGTCATACGATGCCAAGATTATTAAATGGTTATGAATAGGATCCTGACAAGCTACTACACGCGTTTAGTTTTGGAACTTTTAAATAGAAATTATCATGATTTTGCACTCCCAACCCATGCATGAAAACAGTTCTTCTCGGACCATAATTGTAGTGACGCAAACAGTTTGTTAGACATGGCTTTTTAATGTGGCTCGCCCCTGGAATAGAAACTGTTTGAGTAAGTTTGGTGTTCAACCCTTTGTTATAATATTGAAACTTTATTAACACAACGCTAGTGGAGACATAAGTTTTAAAAAATATTAGTTATAAATGCTCCTTAAAGTTGGGTGATTAATCGTTCAGGTTTTTACGTTATTTAAATTAAGGAGAATTTGAAAAAGAGAATACAAGCTTATGACCTGTCGTACTGGAGCTTGTTAACATTAAACACCAATATTATAAACACAATTTGTATATGTAGTAATGGAAATCCTCGTTTTGCCTTCTATATTATAGATGAGCTAGAGAGTAACGGAGTGTTTAGCAAAAGAGCATCCAAACACAAAAGGTCATTAATAGCATCAGAGTAGTACTTGAAACGAAGTGGAAAGAGTTTAACACATGAAAAACCGTTTAGTAAAATATACTAGCATCAAAAACCCGCTATTTACTCTTGTGATAATAATGACAAGTCTAAATTCTGCATATAGAACCTTGAGTTAATTGCCTAATATGAAATTAGTTTAGAAACGTAATTAGATTAAAACCTAATTACATTACTGGTTAGTATTTTGTTTATCTCTTAAGTATAAAATTTATATAATATAAAAATTGGCTGTCATCGAGGATCACAGTGTCATCAAGTTTTATTAAGTGTTATCGTCCAGTTCAGAATAGAAGTGTTCCTACCCACATATTGGCGATGTAGGGTAGATGACTATTTTATTTAATGAAATACCTATAGCAATCATGGAAATTACCTTCAAAATCATTTCTTCAGAATTACCCTCACCGCCCTTTTCTACCAATTGATTGGGGGACTGCTTCCAAATTTCGCAATAAAAAAATATAGGATCAAAATGCCTCATTCCTCCTTCACACAATTATGCAGAGTTAATTAAAAGTGAGCTAATTAAAATAAATAGTTTATTATATATTGAAGAATAAAATTAAGCCTAATTTTCATCTGAAATTAGGCTTAATTTTAACTATCACGTTAGTGGGACAAGAAAAAGAGCTGCTTTTCTTTGTTAATCTCAATCAACCCAATAGTTTAAGTCCATTTATTAGCAATTTTCTTAAATAAGAATTTAAATATTTGGTACTTGTACAAAAACTTTATTGAAAGTGTGCACAGACTTATTTTTTTTAATTATTTTTAATTAGTCTAGATTACATTTATGTATCTAAAAAACCTTGATCTATTAGACTTGATTATTTTTATTTGAACTTATTTTACTAAATTGCTCAATAGGTTTTCCTCTAGCAGCGTAGAGGTCAGGGGTTCTAGCCCCCTATTCTCCATCCGAAAAAAACGTTGAAATAAAGCCACTTCTGATAAACTCAGAAGTGGTTTTTATTATTCAATCAAAGAGAGAAGTAACTACAGAAGGTTATTAAACATAAACCTTCTCTTTCGGATAACTTAGTAAAAAAGCCTCTATTTGGAGGGACGGGGATTCCTTGTCCCAAAATAACTAAATAGAAGAGGCTAAAATAACTTTAGATGTTATTTAACTCCTCCTATTAATAGAAATACATAACAACGTATTTTACACTTCCGTTAGTTCGCTTAAGCTGAACCTAAATACGTTTTTACCAGGCTATCATCCCTTAGTAAATCTCGTGATTCTCCGTGTAACTTCACCTCACCTGCTTGTAAAACATATGCACGGTCAGATATAGCTAAAGCAGCCATGGCTAATTGCTCGACAACCACAACCGTCTTGCCAGATTTCTTCAACTCTAACAGAGTGTCGAATATCTGTTTTACAAATATAGGTGATAAACCCATGGATGGCTCATCAAGAATAACAAAATCAGGATCAGACATTAGCGCTCTGGATACAGCTAGCATCTGTTGCTCTCCACCACTCAATGTACCAGCGTGCTGCCTTCTTCTCTCCTTTAATCTTGGAAATCTTTTGTATTCTCTTTCGATAAGCTCTTGAATTTTTTGTTTCTCTTTTTTAATCGTAAATGCACCAAGAATTAGATTATCCTCTACCGACTGATCACCAAAAACCTGACGACCTTGAGGGACATGGGATATACCATACCCTAAAATTTTATGAGCAGGCGTACCTGTAATCACATTATCCTTATATAGGATAGTACCCTCCTTTGCCTTCATCAACCCCGTAATTGCTTTTAAGAGTGTAGTTTTCCCAGCCCCATTGGGACCAATAACAGCAACGATCTCACCTTCATTTACTTCCATTGACACATTGTGTAATGCGGATGCATGACCATAATTAACCGACAGATTTTGTACCTGCAACAAGCTGGTTCACCTCTTCTCCCCCAAGATATGCATCAATTACCCTTGGATCGTTTTGAATAGTTTCAGGATTTCCCTCACAAATTTTCATACCGAAATCTAACACTGTAATATAATCACAAATATTCATGACAATATCCATATGATGCTCAACCAAAATAATAGACAATCCTGCCTTCTTCAGACGTTGGATCACATCCATGATTTTTACAATCTCTTTTGGACTAGCCCCTGCTGCCGGTTCATCTAGAATAAGTAATGCAGGTTTTAAAGCTAACCCCCTTGCTATTTCAACCAATCGCTGTTCTCCATATGGTAAGTCAGACGCTTTTTCATGGGCTCTTTTTTCTAAGCCAACAATTCGTAGTAGATCATAGGCTTTTTGTGCATAGTATTTCTCTTCATCAGATACCTGACCTAGATATAATAGGTTTTTCAGGAATCCTGTTTTGAAGTGACGATGAAAACCAACCATGACGTTTTGTAAAACGCTCATGTCTTCAAACAACTGCAGGTTTTGGAATGTTCTTGTAATTCCTTCTTGTGCTATACTATGAGGAGCATATCTTGTAATGTTCTTTCCTTTCCAAAGAATGTTTCCACCAGTCGGCATATAGACTCCACTTAGGACGTTAACTGTAGTGCTTTTACCTGAACCGTTTGGGCCAATAATTCCGTGAACAGTTCCACCTAAAACCTCTATTTCAACTTCGTCAATAGCTTTTAATCCACCAAAATACATAGAAATATTTTTAAGCTCTAAAACCTTACCATTAATCCCTTCAGGTAAATCTATTGTTGCCTTCCGACCATCATGTAAAATTCCTAATTCAGTATTGGCTTTTTTACTAGAAAACTTTTTAAAGTAAGAAAGATTGGTGAAGGCACCCACGATACCATCGGGTAAAAGGATAAGTGCGAGTAATAATATTCCACCAAAGATCATTAAGTGATAATCTACAAAGTTATGAAGGAATTGCGGTAACCCAACGATAACCGCTGTACCTATAATAGGACCTATCTTTGTTCCTGACCCTCCGATAATAACCGCAATAAGGAACATAATGGATAGATTCAATTCAAAAGTTGTACTACTTATAAACTGATTTTGGAAAGCGAACAGCCCCCCGCCTACACCTGCTAAAAAAGCAGAAACAGCAAAGGCTAATATTTTCCAATTCCGAACATTAATCCCTAGTACCTCTGAAGCAACTTCACTATTTCCAAAAGCAGTAAAGGTCCTTCCAAAACGACCTCTAAAGATATTCGTTGCGAATGCTGTAAATATGATAGCTAAAAGACCAATAAACCACATATATTGAATTGGATCAAGCTCAAGACCGAAAAAGGATGGTACCGAAGTTTTGGTTCCTGCAGGACCGCCCGTGACATCTACCCAGCGGTTGGCAATAATACTAATCAATTCTCCAAATGCAATTGTTACCATTGCCAGATAAGGACCTTTCGCTCGTAAGGATAAAAGAGCTACAATTGCTCCAAATACAGCAGTTATTAAGGCTGAGATCACAATACTTACGAAGAAATTCAATCCTACTTTCATCGTAAGTATTGCAGATAAATATGCTCCTATCGCATAAAATCCTACATGCCCCAAGGAAAGCTGATTGGAGAGTCCCACAAGTAGATTTAACCCTACGATGACAATGTAAGTAATTAAAAATGTCTGGGCTACATGAATAGTATGAGCATTGTTAAAAAACCAGGGAAATGCATATAAGAGGACGAGCGGGATCACAATTTGATAAATCCACCATTTTGCTTTTATCATACTAGAATTTCTCCTTTACTCGTTTTCCAAATAACCCCTGAGGAAGGACTGCTAAAATGACAAGAATTAAGAAGAACGCAGCAGCTTCTTTCATGGATGTACTAAATAAAGTAAAGAGGTTTTCTAATACACCTAGTAAAAGTCCTCCGATAAAAATGCCTCGTGGATTCTCGATACCACCAATAATTGCAACTGCAAATGCTTTTAATCCCAGGAAAAGACCAATAAATGCACCTGGATGTACCATAGGCCCGACTAAAACTCCACCTACTCCAGCTAGAATCCCTGCAATGATAAAAGCAATGGAAGCCATTAATCGTGGATTAATTCCCATTAATGAAGCAGCGTCTCTATTAAAGGCAACCGCTTCAAGCGCCTTTCCAAATAATGATTTCTTTAAGAAGACGTATAATAGAAACATAATAACTGCAGCACTAACGAGTACAAATATGTCGTGATAGCGGATTTTCAATATACCTAAATCTAAAATAGCGCGTCCAAATGGAGATGGGGCCATTAGAACATCCCTTCCCCAGATAAGCATAGCTATGTTTCTCACAATCATAGCAACGGCCACAGTACTTAAAATCCAACCAATGGAATGCCAACTTTTTAACGGACGGATAGCGACTTGTTGCAATGCCCAACCCGATATACCCAGTATGACGATAACCAATAGTAATGATGCTATAAAGGCAATCCAAACACCCCCACCCGAAGCAGTTATTGTCATAAAGGTAGATAATCCTATTAGTGAACCAAGCATGACGAAGTCACCTTGACCAAAGTTCATAGTTTTAGTCGTAATAAAGGTAATATAGTAGCCTTGGGCAATTATCGCATAAACACTTCCATACACTAACCCATTAATAATGGCTTTTAATATATCTGTTAATTCCAAAGCAAACGCCCCCTTGTGATACTACTAATAACAAGCAATGGTGAAAAGGGAAATCCACATATGGACTTACCCTTTACACCAGTTAAAAGATTTATATGATGACTCTATTTATCTGCTGCGACAATTTGTAAATCGTCGTTATATGTGGCAATGAATACTTCGTCAATACCAAATGCTTCATGGTTATCCTTAGTGAAAGGTACTGATTTAATTGCTGTTACACCTTCAAAGTCCGTGAAGGATTCGATTTGATCACGAATTTTTTCACTATCTAAACCAACCTTTTTTATAGCATCTAAGATAAGTTTTGCACTGTCATATCCTTGTGCCGTAGCAATAGGGAATACGTCTTCACCATACGTATCCATTACTCTTGCATGGAATTTTTTTGCTGCTTCATTTTGATCAATCGTATATGACTGTACAAAGAATAGATCACCCTTCACAAGATCTCCAACTAGATTTAAAACAGTTGGGTCACCTGTAGCCCAAGTCGCGTAAATAGGGGCATTCAACCCTTCATTAAAACGAGCTTCAAGCAACTTTGCTGACTGTGGTGCAAGCCCGTAGAAGATAACTGCTTCCACCCCTGCATTATTCATTTCACGAATAGAAGGCTCTAGATTTAATTCCTTTGGATCAAAGGCTGAAATAACAGTTGGTTCCAAATTGTAGGTTTCCTTCATTTGCTTAACAATATCTTCTCTTCCACCTTGCCCGTACCCTTCCGTATCATGGATGACACCAAGTTTCGTAAGGCCTTGTTTATCGATAAGCTCTTTTAAAATAGCGGACACTTGAACCCCATCAAGAGGAGACACGCGGAAAATATAGTTTTTATCAGCATCTTTATACTCTTGTGTGATTTTTGTCCCTGTAGCTACTGGTACAACTTCAGGAATTTTTGCCTCTTGAGTAAATTGAATGTGAGCCATGGCATTCCCAGAGTTAGCAGGTCCAACTAAGGCTACAATTTTATCTTGGCTAATTAATTTTTGAACAATCTCGACAGACTTTTCTGGTTTAGCTTCATCATCATATAGGACTACATTTGCTTTTTTTCCTTCAAAGCCGCCAGCATCGTTAAAATCTTTAACAGCTAGGTCCACACCCCTTTTTACTCCTTCACCAAATAAAGCTGTTCCACCCGACATAGAAATAGCTAAACCTATGTTAAAGGTTTCCTCACCTGAAGAAGAAGCACCAGAATCACTACTAGCTGCGGAATTTGTTTTTGTTTCTTCTACCTTTGGACTACATCCTGTCAAAACTGTAAATAATACCATAAAAGCCACTAGAAAGATTGCACTTGATTTTTTCAAAATAATTCCCTCCCCTTTTAATAAACCTAAAGTTAACTCATTTATAAAACCGGCGTAATGAAAGAATAATAGCGTTTACTAATATTTTTTCTTATTGGACTGTGTAGCCACCATCAATAACAATCGCCTGTCCTGTAATACCTTTGGCTTTTTCACTTGCTAAGAAAACGACGTAATCAGAGATTTCTTTGACATGTAATAAGCGCTTCTGTGGTACAAGCGGATAAATTACTTCTTCAAGTACATTTTCTAACTCTACATTTCTTGTCTTTGCTAAGTCAGTTAATTGATTTCGCACAAGCGGAGTGTCTACATAACCAGGACAAATGGCGTTAACGGTGATTCCGTATTCTGCCCCTTCTAATGCTGCAACCTTCGTCAAACCGTTCACTCCATGCTTCGCACTATTGTAAGCAGCCTTCCCTGCAAAACCAACTAAACCATTAATAGAGGACATATTTATCACTCGACCAAATCCTTGTTTTTTCATGACAGGAAAAACATGCTTTGTAGCAATAAATGGACCTGTTAGCATCACCTTAAGAAGTAATTCAAAGCGATCAGCAGGAAAATCCTCAATGGCAGATATGTGCTGTAACCCTGCATTGTTTATTAGAATATCAATACCTCCATATGTATTAATGGTATGATTTAATGCAGATATGATTTCTTGCTCTTTGGTTACATCACATCCAATCCCCATGACTTCTAATCCATCATTCTTCATGGACCCGGCAGTTTCTTTTACTGCTTCTTCATTCAGATCACTGATCACTACTCTTGCACCTTCTTCAGCAAATGCTTGGGCTAAATCTAGACCTATTCCACTAGCCGCACCCGTTATGAAAACAACTTTATTTTCAAGTGATTTTTCCTTATTTTGATTCAAAACAACAATCCCCCCATTGGAATGCTAAACAATAAATTTAATTGTGCTGGAATGATTAATTCCAGTCTTGTACATGCTTGAATATCTGCAACTGTGTAACCTTCAACTACCTCAATAAATGTTAATCCTTCAGGGGTTCAGCTAAGCTACCTTGAGGTGCAAGTTCTACTTCTAGCCCACAAGACATTAAGTGACGTTCAACCTTCTAATTCTTGCCGACATAGGAGGAAATCATTTGTTGATTTGTCTATTTTTCAATAGATTTATTAATCCCCAATCGTCAACCTCACAATTATTAGAAATAATCGTAAGACCTTTAACCCCCTTTCGATATAACCCTAAGATTCAGTTTTCAGGTATACCTACTAGTCCAGATCCCCCAACGAGTAATGTATCACCGTCATTAATCAATGGAAGAATAACCTTCATATCACTTTTCTCCTTCCTTTTATTACTTTTTCAACCTATTTATTTTTAAAGCAAAATTCGTGCCAACTTTTCTGGAGGATCTCTGAACACCTTGAAATGTCCCATTTCTTTATTT
>NZ_JBALOW010000027.1:0-53083 GCF_036965085.1 Bacillus sp. JJ1532 | reverse complement strand
CCCTGGTGACCGCTTTTTGAACATGACGGGCACCAAAGACGGCGTTTGATGACCGTGTTGGCCACTTTATGCGCATGACGGGCACCAAAGACGGTAATTCCCGTTTTAAAGTGTTATCAATTTTCCCTTGCTTAGATGATTTGTATCTTCATTTTACTTTGTTTTTCCAAGCAGGTAAGCCATAATGAGAATACTACGGTACATCTCGGAAAGGGGAATTTTATATGGCAGATTTAAATGTTGGCGATAAGGTAACAGCCATTTATAAAACAGGCAAATATATTGGAGAAATTACAGACATTCGGCCGCAGCACTTTCTTGTTCGGGTTCTAGCGGTAGTTAAACATCCGATGCAGGGTGATTTACATAACCCTAAAGATGCACATGTTCAAATGTTTCATGAACGCAGAGCTTTAGCGTATCGGGAACAAACAAATGTCCCAAAACAAATGGTTAAACCATTTGACGGTGATATCCCTGAATTTACAGCTTCTTTAAGAACCGCTTTAGATAAAATGATTCAGGAACTTAAAGAAGATGCCTCCCCTTGGGCAGAGCTTAGCCTAAAGAATATCGAAACTCTTGAGAAGGATTATTTTTAATGAGAAAATAAAAAGCCAAATCGATTCATATGCGATTTGGCTTTTTATGCGAATTTATTTAATAGCTTTGAAAAATCTACCCGATCCCCAATAGTGGTCGGCTCAGGCTTTCCAAGGTATTTCTTATCCTTTTCTACTAATCTAAAAATATTATAAGTAGTCATGGCATCATCTAAAGCACGATGATGTTTTCCGGTGCCTTCCTTTCCATATTCCTGGACGGCCTTCCATAATCCTGTTTGATTCTGATCACCAAAAAAACGTTTGTATTCCATTGATAAGTCCACTTCCTTCCCTTTAAAAGGAAAAGGAATTCCAACCTGTTGACAATTATTTCGCAGAACCCTCATATCCATATTCCCCCACGTAATAATAGGACATGGGTGATTTCCACTCATTTCCTTCATCTTTTTGACCAGTTCTATAAAGGAAATCCCTTGATCTACCTGCTCTTGTGAAATATGAAGGAATGATTTACACCGTTCTGATAGCTTCGGAAAGCGAACTGGAGAAACGAAGGAAGAAAATTGATCAAGAATTTGGTCATTGGATACTGAAACAATTCCGGCTTCAATAATTTCTGGATAAAAACCTTTGTACCTGCCATTTTTTTCAGGCATAGTAAATTCAAAGTCAATAAATAAATAATGACACTCTTCCCCCATGTTTACACCTTCTTTCATTGAAAAAATAAACGCACGTCATTTCCACTATTATACCATGGAATTTTTTAATTTTTCTGGGTAATTTCATTTTTAAATGAATTTTTATTTGTTTGATTCTGCTGTAGAATAGAGGTTGGAAAATCTGGCAAGTGCTTTCGGAAAGGAAGATGGGCATTGCGTACGTTAACCGGATATTTGATCATAGTTGCCTTAGTTCCATGCTTCCTTTTGCTTATTTTTGCATCTGGTTCTGAAATATCTAAGGTAAAAAGCATTCACCATGTATTAGAAGAAAAAATCAAAATTAAGGACATATCCTTGCCGCAAACCTCCTATATGAAAGCTCAGAATGGCACCATTATCTCTGAAATTCATCGGCCGTTTAACCGAATAAACCTTGAAATTGAGGACATTCCTCCCTTTCTTACCCAATTATTTATCGTTTCTGAGGATCAGCATTTTTACGATCATGTTGGCTTTGATTTAACTTCCATTGGCCGCGCCTTGGCAATTAATATGAAGTCAAATAAGATTGAGCAAGGGGCTAGTACCATTACTCAACAATTAGCAAGGAACCTTTTTCTTAACAATGAAAAATCATATAACCGTAAACTGAGCGAGCTTCTTTACTCTTATGAGATTGAACGTAAATATACAAAGAAAGAAATTTTAACGCTATATATGAATACCATCTATTTTCAAAATGGAGCCTATGGCATTGAAGCTGCATCTGAGCTTTATTTTCAAAAACATACGAGTGAGCTTTCTAAAGCAGAGCTTGCATTTTTGGCCGCAATCCCTAATAATCCTTCTCTTTATAATCCGGTAAAAAACTTTGAGCAGACGAAGGAAAGACAGGAACGATTAATCGATCAATTAAGCAAGCATCAATTAATCTCAACAGAAGAAGGGGTAGAAATAAAAAGAGAACCCATTCAATTAAATATGAAGGATCGAACTGATTTATTTCCTGACTACGTTACATATGCAGAAGCCGAGCTAAAGGAATTGATCGGGCAGCAGGAAGGCTTTACGGAAAAAATACGATCAGCTAAAACGGAGAAAGAGCAAAAAAATCTTGAAGAAATGCTTGAAAAGCGATTAGAGGAAGTTGTGGCATCAGGCATTATTATTGAAACGGCCCTCGATACAGTTATCCAAGAGCGCGCGAAAAGTGCAGTCACTCGAAACTTGCCCTACCCTGAAATCCAGGGGGCTGCAGCAGTAATAGATCATGAAACCCATCAGCTTGTTGCACTTGTAGGGGGCAAGCAATACAAAAAACATGATTTTAACAGAGGATTTCAAGCCTACCGTCAACCAGGCTCTGCGATCAAGCCATTGCTCGTCTATGCACCTTATTTTGAAAGAAGCGATGCATCCTTACGGAAAAAAATTAATGCAAATTCCTTTTGCAAAAACGGTTATTGCCCGCAAAACTATGGCGGCGGCCAATATGGTTTCGTTACGTTAGAACAGGCATTTATACATTCTTATAATACACCTGCTGTCAGAATCTTAGATTCTATTGGAATTGCAAATGGATTTAAAGATCTAGCCAACTTTCACTTCCGTAAGGTTTCCAAATCGGATTATACTCTAGCTGCAGCAATTGGGGGATTTTCATATGGGATGACTCCACTTGAACTTACATCCGCCTACACAGTGTTTGCGACTGATGGGCAGTACCAGCCCGCTAGAGCCATTAAAAAGGTAACGAATACGAATGGAGAGCTTCTTTATAGCTGGAATGAGCCCAAGGTTCAAGTATGGAGTAAGGATACTACAGACAAAGTACGACAGCTAATGAGAAAAACGGTTAAGTCCGGTACAGCTCGTAAAGCCTACCTATCTGCCGGATATTCAGGCGGAAAAACGGGAACAACGAATGATTATAAAGATTATTGGTTTATCGGTTTAACAGACCAATATACAGCAGGCGTATGGATTGGAAAGGATACACCTGAAAATATTGCATACGTGGAATCGACTGCCCCTCAGCAGCTCATCTGGAAGGAAATTATGTCGGGACAATAAAGGGGGCCATACTTAAATGAGCCCCCCTCTTTTTATATTGGTAAGCTTGCGATAAGGCTGTTATACACCTTAACAGCAAGATAAATAACTCCAGAAATAAAGCTAGACCAGAAAAGCACTTGAAAAAAAATGAGCCCAACAAGACCAAGATAAGATAAAGATGAGCTGACTTTATGCACAAAATATAAGAAATAAACAGCCGTGGTCGCTGCAAAAATAATGCCAATCCCCGTAAAGCTGTTCATACTTACTAAAGATAAGAAGCTTCCGACAAAAAATATAACAGCCCCGCTCCGAATTTGCTTTAAGCTGTCCCCTTCTGAGTCTTTAGAAAAGAACAAAAGAGAAAGCTCGTTAATTGTATTCGCGATTAGCTTCAATGCAGCAAATACCATAAAAAATAACAGCATGAGAAGAATGAGCAGTGAAAGCTTAATCCCGCCCTCTGAAAAAAACTCCAGCATACCAGTATAAATACCAGCATTCTTAAGAAAATCAATGAGAACTTTTTCAACCTTTATCGATAGAGTTAGGCTGAACAATATGATAGAAAGCAGCGGAAAGTAACTCATAAAATATGTATTCTTCATTTTTTCTCCATTCGCTTATTCCTAAAAATCTTTATTGGAAGGAATCAACATTATTCAATTTACTTTTTCTACTTCTTCATTATTACGGAACCTGTCGATTTAGACAATAGTTTGATATTCCAGAAACTAATCATAGGAACGAATAATAATACATAATCTATTTGTTCTTACTTTTCCTGAAATAATAATTAACGAAACAGTTTACTAGTTTAAAGTAGTAAACTTACTACATAATTCCTCAATTTTTTCTATTATTTCATAAATAATCGACATTTTTATTTAAGCTTCTTCCTCTTTTATCCCTGTTTCTACCTATATAATTATTACATGACCAAAAATAGAAAATTAAAAAACTATACAGAAAAAACTGATATTCATGTTATAATATAAACTGTTAACTGCCATAGGTGAAATTTTCTGGATATTCACAGATGTTTCGTAAGTCCGTTAAGACGGAAATATTACTAGAAAAGGACTGACAAATAGAATGATAGTTGGACTAACAATTGTTTTAATATTAGTATTATTTCTGCCATTCACAGTAAAAAAGGTAGAACATAATCTAGAAGCCTTTTTATTTATTATGGGTTTAGCCGCAGCAACGATCAGCCAGGTGCTAAATGGAGAATTATTTATTAAGGCTCTTGAAGATCCAATCCATATTACTCTTGCTGTACTTATAGCTGGTTTAATATTTAGATGGTGCCAAAGTCCAATCGAAAAAGGGATTCTTGGATTAAGCAATATGATGCCGTTTCGCTTATTTTTAGCATTAGTTACAATCGTTCTTGGATTAATTTCTAGTGTGATTACTGCAATTATTGCCGCGATCGTGCTAGTCGTTATCGTAAGCGTTATTCGCCTTGACCGAAAATCAGAGGTACGTCTCGTTGTTCTAGCCTGTTTCTCAATTGGTCTTGGTGCTGCTCTTACTCCAATTGGAGAACCGCTTTCTACGATTGCTATCAGCAAATTAAATGAGGAATTTTTCTATTTATTTAAGCTTATTGGCGCCGATGTCATTATCGCTGTAATCATTTTTGGAATTCTATCAGCTGTTTTAATTAACCCTCAAAAGGGGAAAGATGGATTAACGGCATCCCTTGAAAAGGAAAGCTATAAAGAAATTATTATTCGTGCAGTTAAAATCTACCTTTTTGTAATGGGACTTACTTTCCTAGGTGCAGGATTCGAACCTTTCATTGAAAAATATTTACTAGGAATGAGCCCTTATGTTCTATATTGGATCAATATGATCTCAGCTATTTTGGATAATGCAACACTTGCTGCGGCAGAAATTAGCCCTGCAATGGACGAGCCAACCATTAGAGCCATTTTACTTGGATTGATGATCAGCGGCGGTATGCTTATTCCCGGAAACATTCCGAACATTATCTCTGCAGGGAAATTGAATATTACGAGTAAGGAATGGGCAAGATTTGGTGTTCCACTTGGTTTAATTACGATGGTCGCTTATTTTATTGTCATTCTAATATTTGGTTAAGAACAAGCAAAGGGACAGACGCTATAGAGCATTCGTCCCTTTTTTCTTTATACACTCTTCCTAATATTAATACTCATCTCTGCCTCAGAATCTTTAAAAAACCATTTCATCATCGGCGGCGTCACAATGGTTGTAACAAGAATAACAACAATCATTACAGCAAACAAATCTTTGTCTATTAAATTGGATTCAATTCCTAAAGCGGCGATAATAAGTGCCACTTCTCCCCGCGAAATCATTGCGGATCCGATTCCCATTGAACTATTCCAACCAAAGCCAGCAAACTTGGCACCTAAACCGGCACCGATAAATTTCGTTAATATCGCTAAAACACTCAATAGGATAATGATCCATAAGGAATCAATAACCCCTGAAAACTCTGAAGAAATTCCAATAAACGTGAAGAATACCGGGACAAAGACAGCCGAACTAATAGTTTCTACCTTCTCAAAAATTTCATGCTTAAAGCCTGTTACACTAATAGCTATACCTGCCATATAAGAGCCGATAATAGCCGCAACCCCTGTGATTTCAGCAGCATAAGCAAACACAAAACAAATAATTAATCCAGCTGCAATTATAGGTTCAGAGACTTTCAGTTTGGAGAATATTCTTAAAACGTAAGGTACAGCCTTCCATGCTACTAGCAGAGCTCCTGCAAAAAAGAGAACTTTCTTTAAAATGACAGTACTTAAACTAACATCTCCACCTGCGAAGCTCATTAAGAATGCTAACGCAATCATCACAACGACATCATCAATGACAGCTGCCCCTAAAATGGTAGTACCCTCTCGAGTTTTTAATTGATTCATCTCCCTTAATGCCACAACAGAGATGCTTACACTAGTTGCTGAAAGCATTAATCCTAAGAACATAGATTGGAAGGATGAAAGGTCCATCATTAAACCTGCTAAATACCCGAAGAAAAGCGGAAAAATAATTCCACCAAAGCCAACAAAGGTTGATGCTTTCCCAGAACGCTTGAATTCATTAAGGTCTGTCTCCAACCCTGCAATAAACATTAACAAGATAACTCCAAGCTGACTAAACGCTGCTAAGGTATCTGTCGCAGTTACTAAGCCAAAGACAGATGGTCCTAGTAAAATCCCAACAATAATTTCTCCCAAGACTGAAGGCTGCCCTAATCTCACACTTATACTTCCTGCAAGCTTTGCTGCAAATAAAATGATCGCTAATTGTAAGATAATCAATCTTTCTCCCCCTTATTTTATTATTGAAATACAAAAAGAGCCTGCTACCAAAGGACATAGTTATCCCTTGGTGACAGACTCCTCCAAGTAATTCAATATTTGATTAATTACATTCTATCATATGTTTAACAGTATTAAAACCCCGTTAATATTGCTAATCAATCATTCACCTTTTTCAAAATCAATTAACGCCTCTCACCGGCTTGGTTAGCTAGCATCCAATTCCTTTTCTACAAACAAGGAACAATTAGGCTACTGTAGAAACTTTCTTCGAATTCTGTACAATTTTTGAAACCAACACCCAAAGTATTAAACTAATCATGAGGAAGCCAACAGTCATACTAACGACTCCTCCCCAGCCGAGTTTTGACCAAAATAACCCTCCGAGTGTTCCTCCTACACTTGAACCAGCATAGTAAAGAAATAAATATAAGGAAGAGGCTTGTGCTTTGCTTTGTATAGCACGTTGGCCGACCCAGCTGCTAGCAATCGCATGACTTCCAAAGAAACCGTAAGTAAATAAGCCAAGACCGATTATTTTTATATATAAATGAAAATTCAAAGTCAAAAGGACACCGATCAAAGCAATGAATAGACTGATGAATAATATTTTTTGCTTACCATGGCGTTCTACTAATTTTCCTGTCCAGACAGAGCTAAACATTCCAATGATCATAATTAAAAATAGCCAGCTTACAAATGTTTGACTTAGCGAATAAGGCTTTTCGAGAAAAATGTAAGTTATATAATTGAATAACGCTACATTACTCCCTAAAAGTAAAAATCCCATGACAAATAAACAAACTAAAGCTGGATCTTTCAGATGGTCAATTAATGATTTACCTAACTTTCCAATTTCTAATTGACGGGCTTTAAAATTTCTCGAAGGTGGTAAGCTATTCCAAAAAATCAGAGTAGCGGCTAAACTTAAGAACCCAATTCCCCCTATAGCTATTTGCCAACCAAAATAGTCGCTCAACGTACCTGTGAAAACTCTGCCAAAAACACCACCAATTGCATTGCCACATATATATAGACCCATAGCCGCTCCAAGACTCTTCGGTTCTATTTCTTCTCCAAGATAAGCCATGGCAATGGAGGGCAGACCTGCCAATAAAATTCCTTCAATCGTTCGGAAACCCAGCAGAAAATGAAAATTAGGACTGAATGCTGTGAGAATACAAACGACAGAAGCGGCAAGCATGGAAATGACCATGATCGGCTTGCGTCCCCATACTTCTGATAATGAACCAATAATCAGCATGCTAATAGCAAGCGCCATTGTAGTTATGGAAAGTGATAAGCTTGCTGTTGTTGGATTAATGTTGAATTCCTTTGTAAATTCTGGCATTAAAGGCTGTACACAGTAAAGAATGGAAAATGTACTAAAACCAGCAGCAAAGAAAGCAAAACTGGTTTTGCGAAAGAGTGTCGTACCTTGTTGAATGTAACTCATCATACAATCGCCCAATTCGCGTGACTTCCAAATTGATGCATAAATCAATCATCCCTTAAAAAATTTCGTTTTAATAAGCCTCTTTGCGAGCTTCCTATTTTTATAGTACCACCGATTTTATATGTTGTATAATTCATTATATCGATGAATTTAATGCATATATGTAATAAGAAATTCAATTGGAAAGTGGTGTTATAAGATGGAATGGCAGCAGTTTGAATACTTTCAAACACTGGCACGAATGCAGCATGTGACGCACGCTGCAGAAGCTCTCTCCATTTCCCAGTCAGCCCTTAGCCGTTCGATTGCCCGATTTGAGGATGAAATAGGAGTGCCTTTATTTGAACGTCAGGGACGTTCTATTCGATTAAATAAATACGGTCAAATTTTTTTAAAGCATGTGGATAGCATGATGAAAGAATTCAATGAAGGTAAACAAGAAATTAAAGAATTACTTGATCCAGATAAGGGAGAAGTGTCTCTTGGGTTTCTGCACACTTTGAGTACAAGTCATATACCTGATTTACTCGCTTCTTTTCGTGCCTACTATCCAAAAATTAACTTTCGACTCGGACAAGGTCCCTCCCATAATCTTATTGATCAATTGCAATTAGGGGATATGGATCTTTGTCTAATTGCTCCAATGGGAATTAAATCACCAATTGTATGGCGGCAGCTTTGGAATGAGGAACTGTTTGTTATTGTCCCGAAAGACCACAAATACGCTAATCGTAAAAACATTACGTTAGAAGAAATTGCAGATGAATCTTTTATTCATTTAAAAGAAGGGTTCTCCCTTCGTATCACCATAGAGCAATTGTTTAAAAAAGTGGGAGTTGCACCTAAGATTATATTTGAAGGAGCGGAAGCAGATACTGTTGCGGGGCTTGTCGCAGCTGGACTGGGAATTTCAATACTACCGAATTTAAAAGGGACAGACCAAAGTAAAATATCACAAATACCTATCAAAGGTCCAAAGTGCCAACGGACAATTGGAATTGCGTGGGTAGAGGGAAGATATTTATCACCTGCAACTGAAAAATTCAAACAATTTGTTTTGGACCATTCCTCCGAATTAGAATAGGAATGGTCTGATTATTTATCGATGTTATCATTGATTTTTCGTAAATTTCTATCACTGGCTAGGAAGGCTGCCATTTGATGCAATTTGTACAAACCAGGAAATGATCGTTGTGCTGTCACGAACTTTTTTACCTCTAATTTCCTCCAGCAGTTGCTTTACACTTTCATCATTTGAGCGAGTCTCAAATGGTTTAAAAATTTCTTTAGGTTTTTCAAAATTAGTATTTGGACATTCTATCAGTCCATCAGTTGTTAAAAACAAATGATTTTTTCCTTTTCTTAGTTCCTTTCTTCCTTCACTAAAGCATGGAACAGGCAAATCGAAAGTATTAACTCGTCCAACCCATTCATAGAAGCTCCTATGATTTTGCTGAAATTCGTTCAGAGCTGATAATTCTGGGTGAAAAAGATAGAGTGCACAATCGCCAATTGATAGCCACCAAAGAAACTTGCCTTTTCTCATAACAAACAGACAAGCTGTTTCTCCTTGAATATTTTGACAAGCCTCTTTGAACCATTGGCTTTTGAAAGTGGTTAATATTAGTTTACTTAAACTATCAAAGGATTCGTTAATTGAAAGGGATAAAATGTCCTTTATGGCATGTTTCTGAGCTTCAAAAGTGGAAATGACTAATTCTGCACTTTCCGCCGTTTGGTGAGCGTCCAAAAGGATAACAAATTCCCAATCCATTTTTTCATCCACCCAAATAACACAGCCATCTTCATTCTTATACTGGCCCGCTGTCTTATTTCCGCCAAAACGCCCTAAAACAACATGCTTAATCCTATGAATATTTATTTTGTCAACAAAACTTTCTTTGCTCCCTACCCAACTATATTCATATACACCGGCCTTACTCATAGGGGTTCATTTCAAGAAAAGTTTTTAATCTATTGCAAACTTCAATAACTTCACTATTGTCGCCCATACGAGCATTTGGGGAATCATATACTGCAAACGGCCCCCAGTATTCCTCAGGAGTATTAGGATAACGGGCGACAAGATGCATATGCAAATGTGGAACGGCATTACCAGAAACAACAGCATAAATATGCTCAGCTTTTTCAGTTTCTTTAAGTGCTTTACTCACTCTCGCCATTATCATGCCAAATGCTTTTGCTTCTTCGGGATTCATTTCTGCTAGAGTAGGGACATGTCTCTTTAAATCTACCATAAGATGTCCTAAATAATTGGGCTTCCCATTACTATCAATATGTCCAACATATACATACTCGTCCTCGTAAATTAACACCCCGGATGTTTGCAGCTCTCCCTTATGTTTTTTACAAATAAAACAATTTGCATTCATATAGACCTCTCCCTAAAGGTTAAATTTTATATGGAATAAAAGTAAAAATAAGTAGTTTCCTTTGTAAAACCCACTTTCTCATAAAGCTTTTGTGCTCCTAAATTATCTGCAGCAGTCTCAAGGAGAACTCCTTTAGCCTCTGTATCCTTGGCAAATTCGATAGCTTTCTTCATTAATTTCTCGCCAAAGCCTTTCCCTCGTACACTTTCTTTTACATATAGATCGTTCAAAATCCAAATACGTTTCATGCCGACCGATGAAAAGGATGGATATAATTGAATAAAACCAACAGCATTTTCACCTTCAAGCGCGATAAAAATAACGGAATCTTCACTAGTTAATCTGCCTTGAATGAAATCCCTTGCTCCTTCGATGTCAGATTTCTGTTTATAAAATATCCTGTATAAATCAAAAAGCTCAGTTACAGATTCTAGGTCATTTAATGTTGCTTTTACTATTTTCATCTATTCATTTCTCCCATCCGAAGATTTATTTTGGATCATTTAACATATCATTCATTTCTGTCAGTCCTATCTTCGCTTTTCTGGCATGTATTTCATCCATTTTTTTAGCTTATAGCTGCAAATACAATAACAAACACTAGAGATGGCTGATATGCCAATCGATAATTGAAAAATAATGGGTTGAGAGGTATAAGCACCAGCTGCGATCCCGATAAGACCCAGCAGTGTTAATTGGAACAGCTGCTTTTTATAATTTTCAAAAATAGTAAACTGAAATTGTCTTCTTTGTTCCACTTCCTTTATGCGCTCAAAGGTTTGCGGAGCTTTAAGAAACTCTGAAGCGGAATGCAAGACCTTAAATAAAGGCTGTGACTGAATCCACATCCAGACAAACGACCATTTATTATTCTCCTTTTTATTTAACCAATCAAAAAATACCGGTTTTGCTAAATCAATTAGCTCCTCTTGTGGTGCTAATTCTTGTAGAATTCCTTCAATCGTTACGAAAGAACGTCCTAGAAAAACAAATCTTGTTGGAACCTGAATGGGGAGTGCCTGAATCATATCATTCATTTCTATTTTTAAGGCAATCATATCCATATCTTTTAAATCTGAGAGTTGAAAAGACATAGTTTCCGCTAATAGCTTTTCTAGCGTCTTTGAATCTCCCTCATCATGGAAAAAACCTAAATGAATCAAGCTTTCCACGGCTTTAGTATAATTTTTAGAAAGAAAGCTTTTAATTAAATCTTGGAAATATTCAGCATCCATTTTCGAGATTTCCCCTACCATACCAAAATCTAGTAATATTATTTTTCCTTCCTTTGAAACTAGGACATTACCTGGATGTGGGTCAGCATGGAACATTCCTGGTTCAAGCCATTGGGGTAGAAACACTTTGATTAGCCGCTTGGCCAATTCGTTCTTGCCTACTACTAACTGCTCTAGCCCATCTCGATCTGTAAGTCTTATACCATGTATCCACTCCATCACCAAGACCCTTGAAGTACTTAGCTCTGAGAAAACAGAAGGGATTTGTACTGCATCCACATCTTTAAATCTCTCTTTAAAAGAAAGCAAAACCTCCCGCTCTTTTGAGTAATCAAGTTCCCGTTCAATCACTTGTTTAAGCTCCTGAAATAAGACTTTAAAATTGATAAAGCCTTTTGGAATAGGAACAAAGTGATCAGCAAACCAGATAATAATGCGTAATATACGAAAGTCCGTTTGGATGATCGATTGGATATTGGGGCGCTTCACTTTGATGGCAACCTCTGTCCCATCCTTCAGAACACCTTTATATACTTCTCCAATCGAAGCTGACGCAATAGCTTCCTTTTTAATTGAAAGTAAGTGCTGATCGATGGGACTTTTCCATTCCGTTTCAAGGATTTGTTGAATTACATCCCAGCTAGAAGAAGGAACCTTATCAGTAAGGTCTTGTATTTGGAGAATAAATGCTTCTGGCAGTAAATCTGTACGAATACTTAATATCTGTCCAATTTTGATTAGTAACCCTTCTAATTCAAAAAGCGTCTTTCGAAACCTTTCTCCTATTTTCCTCCAAAGATTTTTCCATTCCTCTTCAGGCTTTTTTCGGATTTTATACCAATAAATTTGGACGAAGATTACGAATGCCATTGATAATACTTTTGACGTTCGCAACATCTTATTCTTTTTGTTCATTTCGAATCCTCTCGTTTCATTCCACCACTCTTAGATTGCAATAACACTTATTCCTTAAGGGTATCCTATTTTTTTCATAATTCCCTTTATCATTCTATTTCCTATTATCATCTTTTTATTACCTCAGTCATTTTCAAATTTAATCTGTTAATTGCTGGTATGTTGTTTTTCTACTAAAAAGGGCTGAATTTCAACCTATTTCGAATTCAGCCCTATCCATTCCTATTTTCTCTTTATAACAGCCATTGTACACCTTGACACACAGACTAGCTTCTCCTCTTCATCAACAATTTTAATATCCCAAACCATTGTCGTTCTTCCCTGATGAAGAACGGTTGCAATGGCAGTAACCTTTCCATCCCGCTTTGCTCTTATATGGTTGGCGTTTATTTCAAGCCCCGCAACCGATTCTGTTTCATGATCGACCAGTTCGTAAGCGCCAATGCTTGCTACAGTTTCTGCAAGAGCGACAGAGGCTCCGCCATGCAGTACACCAAATGGCTGTCTTGTTCGTTCATCAACAGGCATTGTCGCAACAACCTTGCCTTTTTCAAGTGATATGATTTCCATCCCTAGAGCTTCAATCAATGTATTTTTCAGATTCAATTCAATTCTCCCCTTTACGCCTTTTACAATAATATAACAGAGTTTTCCATCTATTAATACTTGTGGAAACACAGGAAAAGCTTTCTTCGCATATATAGGATAAAAAGAAAGGGGGCCATTTGGAATGACTCCCCATTTTACTTATGGACAAATTTTTTTTTGTACTTCACCTTATCAATTTCCCTATTACCCTCTCCAAGGTATGCCCAATCGGCAATATCCGACTGTAGACCCGGGGACCTTCATGAGTTCTGCAAAGGATATGGAGAATATTATGAGAGATGTCAGCCTATTATTAACAAAGATGGCTTCTTCCAGAACCTTTTCATTTCAATTAATGAGTGCGGCACAAGCATCACAGCAGGACAAGGTTAGTACAATGATTAAATCAACCGGAATCAAACATATCCCTAAAGTTAGGTATACACCAGATGGGTTGGTTTTAGACTTCGAATCCATCAATCAAATTCAGAAATGCTGCAGTTTATCATTAAAGTTAAGATGGAAATAGATTTCCATCTTTTTTTACGAAAATAAAAGGAAAAAGCTCTCTGTAAAGAGAGAGCTTTTTCCTATGTGAAAATTACTTTTAATAATAAGGGAAGCCTGCTTGGAACGGTGGTGCATATGGACCATATCCACCATATGCACCATATCCAAAGCCATATGGTGAATATGGCGGAAATGGTGCTCCATAAAACGGTCGATTAGCAAGGAGAGCTGCCGTTCCAAATCCAGCTATCCCACCTCCAATTAACCCACCTAGAAGACCTCCAGCAAATGGGGCGCCAAATAACAAAC
This sequence comes from Bacillus sp. JJ1532, assembly GCF_036965085.1. Lineage (NCBI taxonomy): Bacteria > Bacillati > Bacillota > Bacilli > Caryophanales > Bacillaceae > Bacillus > Bacillus sp. JJ1532. The sequence goes on along the minus strand of NZ_JBALOW010000027.1, from coordinate 39,068 downwards.
CAAGGAACCGTTCGTCTCCTCTATAATAACTTGGTCTTCCTCTCAGGTAATACATTTTGGGTAACCTCCTAATATTTTTGCCTACACTACTTCATATGCATTTTAAGCAGTTTTTGAGTGGGCTTTCTATTAGGTTATAGAAAAAACGAAAAGAGTAAGACTACTATTTTTAACCTTGAAAAGTGACTTGAGCTGGTATTTAATATCACTTCTGATGACCATTCAGGCTGATTTTTCACTTGAACGGGAATCAAACCCTATTCTGGTGACCACGGGTACTGATTTTACGCTTAAGCGGGCACCAAAATGCTCTTCTGGTGACCATGGGCACTGTTTTTACGCATAAGCGGGCACCAGACTGCTCTTCTGGTGACCACGGGTACTGATTTTACGCTTAAGCGGGCAACAGACTGCTCTTCTGGTGACCACGGGTACTGATTTTACGCTTAAGCGGGCACCAGACTGCTCTTCTGGTGACCACGGGCACTGATTTTACGCTTAAGCAGGCACCAGAACACTCTTCTGGTGACCGCGGGAACTAATTTCACGCTTGAACAAGGTCCAGAATGAAGCACATTTTATTTAATACGCCTTCGCCCAATATACTAGCTCATTAGCTTCACGTCCACAGCAGACGCACTCGGATGAAACAGCTTCTTGCTCAAATGGGATACATCTTGAAGTCACGCTTGTTTCTTCTTTTATTTTTTCTTCACACTCAAGCTCTCCGCACCACATGGCCTTTACGAAACCTGATTTATTGGCGAAAGTATCTTTAAATTCATCATAAGTTGTCGCAACATAGGTTTTTTGTTCGCGTAGCTCTTTTGCTTTATTATATAAATTTTGCTGAATGTCATCTAATACTTCTGTAAGCTTTGTCTCTAATTGATCCAGGCTAACAATCAATTTTTCCCCTGTATCGCGGCGGGCAAGTACGACTTGTTTATTTTCAATATCCTTAGGGCCAACCTCTAAACGAAGTGGAACACCCTTCATTTCATATTCATTAAATTTCCAGCCTGGCTTTTTGTCGCTTGCATCAATGCCCACACGCGCAAGTTTAGAAAGCTTGTCTTTTAAGTCATAGGCAAAATCAAGAACGCCTTCTTTATGCTGAGCAATTGGAACAATCATCACTTGAGTTGGAGCAGCTTTTGGCGGAATCACAAGTCCTCTGTCATCTCCATGAACCATGATCATGGCTCCAATGATGCGGGTCGTTAATCCCCATGATGTTTGATGTACATATTGCTGCTTTCCCTCTTTATCTAAATATTGAATGCCAAACGCTTTAGCAAATCCATCTCCTAAATGATGAGAAGTTCCAGATTGCAGTGCCTTTCCATCATGCATTAAGCTTTCAATTGTGTACGTAAACTTAGCCCCTGCAAACTTTTCTTTATCAGTCTTTCTACCTCTTACCACTGGTATAGCGAGGATATTTTCGCAAAGATCCGTATATACATCAAGCATTTGTTTTGTTTCTTCATGTGCGTCTTCATCAGTTGCATGACAAGTATGACCTTCTTGCCACTGAAATTCCATTGTACGCAGGAACGGTCTAGTTGTTTTCTCCCATCTCACAACATTTGCCCATTGATTGTATAGCTTAGGCAAATCCCGATATGAGTGGATAATATTACTATAATGCTCACAGAAAAGCACCTCTGAAGTTGGACGGACACATAAGCGCTCTGCCAGTTCTTCTGATCCCCCGTGCGTTACCCAAGCTACCTCTGGAGCAAATCCTTCGACATGGTCTTTCTCCTTTTGCAGCAAGCTTTCTGGAATAAATAAAGGCATATACACATTTTCATGACCTGTATCTTTAATGCGTTGATCCAATTCATTTTTAATATTTTCCCATAAAGCATAACCGTAAGGGCGCATAATCATGCATCCGCGTACACTTGAATAGTCGATTAGATCTGCCTTCGTTACAACATCTGTATACCACTGGGCAAAATCATCATCCATTGCTGTAATGTCTTTAACAAATTCTTTAGCCATTTCTTTACACCTCTTTTAAATTTTGAGGGACAAGGGGACGGTTCTGATGTCCTATTTTGCTGGGACACTAGATCCGTCTCCCTATCCCCTTATTAAAAAAAGCCATACTTCAAATTAGGGACCAATGCATGGCGGTACCACCCTAATTTAAAGCATAGCTTTACTCTCGAATCATGATAACGGATATGAACCCGCTTGTATCTTCAATATTTATCCGATACAGTACTCGGAGGCAGGTTCAAGTGACCGTTTATAGAAGTCTTGCACCAAATGACTTCCTCTCTAGAATAAACTGAAACACTTTACTAATCCTCGTCAATGTATTTACTCTATTTTTGGAAATTATATAAATAAATCTTCACAATGTCAAATCCCATTGAAAAAGCCCCCTAGCTTGAAGCTAAAAGGGCTTAAGTTGAAAAATTAATTCTTAGTTTTCGAAAGCTTGGTCAACAGATACATACTCATAACCAAGGTCTTTAGCAACCGCTTGGTAAGTAATGTTTCCGTTAAGGACGTTAACGCCTAGTTTTAATGATGCGTTGTCTTCAACTGCTTTCTTAACACCTTTGTTAGCAATTTGTAAAGCATAGTTGATCGTAACGTTTGTAAGGGCAATTGTAGAAGTTCTTGGAACAGCACCAGGCATATTTGCAACTGCATAGTGAACAACGCCATGCTTTTCATATGTTGGGTTGTCATGAGTTGTAATATGGTCAACTGTTTCAAAGATTCCGCCTTGGTCAACAGCCACGTCAATAACAACTGAACCAGGAGCCATTGTCTTAACCATTTCTTCTGTAACTAATTTAGGAGCTTTAGCACCAGGAATTAATACAGCACCAACTACAAGATCGCTTTCTTTAACAGCTTGAGCGATATTGAATGGGTTAGACATTAATGTTTGGATGTTGTTGCCGAAAATATCGTCTAATTGACGAAGACGCTCAGGGCTAAGGTCGATAATCGTAACTTGAGCACCAAGTCCGATTGCCATTTTCGCAGCATTAATACCAACTACTCCACCGCCAACGATAGTAACTTTACCGCGTGAAACGCCTGGTACGCCTGCAAGAAGGATGCCTTTTCCGCCATTAGTCTTTTGCAAGAATTGAGCTCCAATTTGAGTAGCCATACGTCCAGCTACTTCACTCATTGGAGTAAGTAATGGCAATGTACGATTTACTTCAACTGTTTCATATGCAATCGCTGTAACACCAGTATCTACTAGAGCTTTAGCTAATTCTGGCTCTGCAGCTAGGTGTAGATATGTGAATAATACTAAATCTTTGCGGAAATATTTATATTCCGACTCAAGAGGTTCTTTAACCTTCATAACCATTTCTGCAGCCCATGCCTCAGCAGCTGTAGGAACGATTTCCGCTCCAACCTCTTTATAATCTTCGTTTGTGAATCCGCTTCCAAGACCTGCCTCTGATTCTACTAATACTTGATGACCTGCTTTAACTAGTGTATATACACTCGCTGGTGTTGCAGCCACACGGTTTTCATTATTTTTTATTTCTTTTGGTACCCCAATAATCATAGAAAATATTCCCCTTTCCTAACATTCAAAAAATTATAAGCACCTTAAGTATAATAATTGAATTCAGATTAATCAACATTATTCGAGCACTTGTAAATATTTTGTCAGTTGTTGTATTTTTCGGACTATTGCCTATTTTTAATCTCCTTTTTTTCTAATTATAGGGAATGATAAAAACATGTAGCATCTCCACTTTCTTTGCCGAAAATAAACTAGTTTTGTCATATAGGAAGGAGTTTATTTTTATTGGAAGAATTCAATAACTAATGAAGGAGGGGATCAGTGTGAATACAAGTGCTGTTGCAAAGTTGTTAGGGGTTTCGCCAAGCACAGTACAGCGTTGGGTAAGACAGCTGGAGCTCCAAATGGAACGGAACGAGCTTGGTCATTATTGGTTTAAAGAGGAAGATATTCAATTGCTGAGACAAGTTCAAGATCAGCTAAGTAAAGGAATTATTCTACAGAATGTGACTGTACAAGAAGGGAAGCCAAGGAGAGGAAGTCTGACAACAACCGTGAATCTCAGTGACAAAGCAACTGAAAAGCTGCTGGAGAAAATCGAACTGCTGGAACAGAGAGTGAACGGGAAAGCAGATGATGTAGTTTCCTATCAACTGCTGCAGCACCGCCGTGAGATTGAAGATCTCCAGGGCATTATTAAGAATTTAACTGAGCGGATTGAAATACTTGAAAATAAACAGAGCAGCCTAAAAAATAAGCTGCCTGCCGAAAATCTATTAATATTTGATAATGAGAAGCCTAAAAAGAAGATAAAAAGAAAAAATATTATTACATCTCTTTTCGGATTTTAGGCCAAGGGAGGTCAAACTTTCAATTCCCTTGACCATACCATTGGGATAGAAGAACCTGGGTCAAGGGGACATTCCCTTGGCCCATTTTATATTGAGAACCGTCCCTATACTTCAAATCTTTCAACAAGCAGGGCTAGTGTACGGACCATTACGCCTGTTGCACCGGATGGGCCAAGACTATGTTCTTTGCGGGTCGTTGCTGTTCCAGCAATGTCAAGGTGCACCCACGGTGTTCCTTCAGCAAATTCTCCCACAAACCCTCCTCCCATAATCGCATGTCCTTCTCGTCCTGGAGAGTTATTTAAATCGGCAATCTTACTGCTTCTTATTCTTTGTTTATCTTTTTCAAATAAAGGAAGTCTCCAGATTGGCTCCCCTGCTTCATAGGATGCTTCGAGAACCTGCTCCCATAGTGCTTCATTATTAGTTAAAGCACCTGTCGTTTCATTTCCGAGCGCAACAATGACTCCTCCCGTTAATGTCGCAACATCTACAAGATAGTTAGCCCCATGAAACTTTGCATACGTTACCGCGTCTGCTAAAGCAAGGCGACCTTCAGCATCTGTATTCAGTACTTCAATCGTTTTGCCGCTCATAGAAGTGATCACATCATCAGGCTTAAGCGCATTTCCGCTAATCATGTTGTCAGTTGAAGGAATAACCGCGACAACATTTTGTTCCGGTCTAAGCTCACCAATAATTTCCATAGCTCCAAGGACAGCTGCTGCACCGCCCATATCCGCTTTCATGCCAACAATTCCATCCTTTGGCTTAATGGAGTAGCCCCCAGTATCGAACGTAATCCCTTTTCCGACTAAACCAATGACGTCCTTCCATTCTTCTTTTCCTTGATACTTGAGAACAATCATTTTAGGGGGTTCGACAGAGCCTTGGTTAACGGCTAATAAGGCACCCATGCCGAGCTTTAGCATATCTTCCTTTTCGAGGATCTCTGCTTCAAAATCATATTTAGCCGCTAATTCTAGAGCATAGTTAGCCATGTCTGTAGCCGTCAGCATATTTCCCGGCAGATTTACAAGTGTACGGGCTGAGTTCGTTCCTTTTCCATATGTATAACCGACCGTTAAAGCTGCTTTAATTTCCTCTTCTTCTAAAGAATCGCTATATACGGTTACATTCTCAATGAATTTTTCAGGCTCATTTGATTTTTGTTTATAGCCAGCGAAGGAATAAGTCGATAATGTAAGTGCTTCACCAACAGCATGTGCAGCATCCATTGCATCTACATTTTCATTCGTGAATGATGAAAGGAATACAGCTGCGTCCTGTAGCTTGTCTGCTTTTACAGCTTTAAATGTTTTTCCAAGTGCCTCAAGTAAAATTTCAAAGCTATAATCATTTTCCTTGCCAAGACCGACAATATATACTCTTTTTGCCCCTATTTTCCCGAAAGTATGTACCTTTGAAACAGACTTTTTCTTGGCAGATACATCACCGCCTCTAACAAGGTCCGTTAATTGCCCGCCAAATTCATGATCAAGACTCGAAAGAACTCCATCGAATTTATTCGGCTTTTCGAAAATTCCAAGGATGAGGCATTCATGTTCTTTTGCATAATTTAATTCCTTTAATACCGTAAACATATTTCCACCTCCATATTTGATGCTCTCATTATAGCGAAAAAAGAAAATTATTTCGACTATCTAATCATTTAAAAACAATATTAACTCAGGTAATTTAGGAAGGGACTCAACCTCTTCAAACGGAACACGGTCAATATCCTTAGGAAAAAGGGAAAGACATTCTTCCATAAATGAATAGACGTGTTCAAGATTTATTCCCCAGTGCATTGGACGGTAATCCTGTAAATAATCATGTGCTGCCTGCATCATGAGCCTTGCGCCTTTAATATTGCCGTATTCATAATGATAAATCGCTACACTCATTTGCAGCAGCCCTTTAAAAAATAAATTCCCCTTATCGGTCATCCACATTTCTTCAATAAGATCATGGCAAGTATAGTAATCCCCTTCATTAAACTTTATAAAAAACTCATAATATTCGAGTGGGTAGTCCTTCAATCAAATCACTCCCCTATGAGAGATTTTACAAAAATAATACAATGCCCCTCTTCTTTTCCTTCTGAAAAACATTGCACTATCAGCAAATTATTATTATCATCTTAACAAAAGGATTTAATTCTGCGGGAAATAGTCGAAATTTTTCTAAAAAAAAGCCACAGAATTAAATATGTTTCCTTTTGGTTGTTTAAAAGGTGGTTAATAAATGGATTTATTATTGAATTTTCCTCTTTGGTCGGCCATAGCGGCCATCTTCTTTGCCCAGTTTGTTAAAGTCCCAATTCACTTTATTGCTACTCGAAAGGTTAATTGGGCATTGCTTACGAGCACAGGCGGAATGCCAAGCTCTCATTCAGCAGCCGTTACCGCACTTTCTACTGGTGTTGCATTGGAAACTGGTTTAGACTCACCAGTGTTTGCAATATCTGCTGTATTTGCCATTATCACTATGTTTGATGCGACTGGAGTTCGTAGACAAGCAGGGGAACAAGCCATTGTGTTAAATCAATTAATGTCAGATTTTAACCGTTTTATGGAAGAAGCCAAGGTTTGGCAAAAAAAAGCAGAACAAGAGAAAAGGAAGGAACTAAAGGAATTGCTTGGCCATAAACCAATTGAGGTTTTTTTTGGCGGCTTAACCGGCATTCTGTTAACACTTTTTTTACATTATATTATTTCTTAATAAATATCTGCTTAATGTTAACCAAAAGGTGTGAAATCATTGAGAATCGTTTCTATATGTCCAAGTAATACAGAGCTAGTTGAATATTTAGGCCTTACTCACCTTCTCACAGGTGTTGATGACTTTTCCGACTGGCCAGAACAAATTAAACATTTGCCTCGGCTCGGGCCGGATCTTTCGATTAATATGGATAAAGTGGAAGAACTGCAGCCAGATTTAGTCCTGGCGTCTTTGAGTGTGCCTGGCATGGAGAAAAACATTGAAGAATTAGAGAAAAGAAACATACCCCATATCATTCTAAATCCACAAAGCTTAAAAGATATTGAAAATGATTTAATTATTACCGCAAAAGCATTAGCTCATCCTGAGGCCGGTGAAAAAGCCGCTTTGGTATTCCGCTCACAAATCGAAGAATTAAGGATGATCGCTGCAAATATTGAGGAAAAGCCTTCCCTTTACTGGGAATGGTGGCCGAAGCCTGTCTTTACCCCGGGTCAAGTCAATTGGCTAACTGAAATAAGCGAACTTGCCGGAGCAGTTAACTTGTTTAAAGATGTAGAATTGGCAAGTGTTCAAACTGATTGGGATGATGTATTTCGCCGGAACCCCGATTATATTTGCCTTGCATGGGTAGGTGTTCGGAAGGAGAAAGTCAATCCAGAAATTGTTCTAAAAAGACCAAGCTGGGATCAAATGGACGCGGTCAGAAATCAGCATATTCTTGTTCTTGAGGAAGAGCTATACTGCAGGCCGTCACCTCGTTTGATCGAAGGAGCGATTAAGCTGGCGAAGAAAATTCACCCCGAAGCGTATGCGTCTATTCAATAGTCTGCTAAAAAGGCAGTTATAAAAAAACAGGCAAATCCGTTTCAATGGATTGCCTGTACTTTTTATTTTCGCTCTGATTTAATATATTGCTGACGAAAAACCTGCATGGATTCATTTTCATTTAAAGCATGTAATTCTTCTTCAGTAAGAGTTCCGTCACCCATTTCAACAACATAAACATCAATTGTCTTTTTTCCCCATTCATTATAGACATCATCGACTGTTTCAAAATATAGGTCAACTTTATTTCCTTTTATCGCTCCGCCTTTATCAGCAACGACTCCATATCCATAATCAGGGACAAAAATGATCGTTCCTATTGGGAATACATTTAAATCTGCTGCTACTGTTGAATATAAATCTCTTTTCACCTTTACGCCTGAATATGTAATACCGAATCCAGGATGACCAGGATTTTTCCCTGTTGATTCATAGAAAGCAGTATAACCCGTAGCTATTACTTTTTTCATCGGATATTGTGACCAATCAATGGCCTCCTCTAATTTTGGCGGTGTTCCGGATACCGCCCGGCTAGAGGAAATTTTTAAATCTACATTTGCAATTTGCTTTAAATATTTATAGGCGATACCCACGCTTTTAAATGTATGACTAAAAGGATGGTCATCTGAATTCTTACTTTGACGGAAATCATCACTATTAAAATAATTGACGATTGATTTTGCATGTACTCCTGAAATGGATTGAAAGGTTGTTAATAAAGCTGCCAAAAATAAAGTTGACATGATTACACGTCTTGTCCAAGTTTTTATTCTATTCATTTTATTTTTCACTCCTCCCAAGAATATTCATTTCCAACTTTCAAGAGAATATTCACAGAAGAGCCAAAAAAATAAATTAAATTATCTGAAAACAAACCTTTATGCCCCTGTAAAACCAGTATTTAAAGTTTTTTTCCGAATTTTATTAAATAAAAAAATCCCTGCTGAATGCAGAGATTTCCAACTTGTAGAATATTTGATTTAAAACATTTGATACCCTTTTTTACGAAGAACTTTAATCGTTATTCCCGCCACTATGGCACCTGCCATCCCGCTGCTCAAAATCAGTACATCCGCTGTGGCGAGCTGGGATAATTCATTTCCCAGGCTTGAAAACGATTCTTTAGTTTTTTGAAAATACTCAATAAAACGCACCTTATCAATGATTAATATTGCAACAATTGGATAAATAATTGCCATGATCCATGACATTCTCAGCAGCATATTTAAAATAAATCCAATTCCAAAAAATAACACAAAGAATAACAGCATGGAAATTGGCAATACGAAAATAGTCATCTGCATTGATTCCGTTCCTCCCTCAGCACATCAATAATTAGTGTACTTAATGTAGATTTGGGAGTCAATTATTATATTGGGTTAAATTGTCCTATTAGATTATAAAAATAACCGATATGCTGTATAGCCAAACTGATCTCCAGGGTTTATTCCATCCATTAACGGCTTTGCCGAGGAATCCGAACGATTAGCTAAATATTTGAGTAGTATGGACGCATTTTCATCTTCAGCCAATTCTAGCGGATCGATAAATTGAACATCATAAAGCTCTCCATCCTGCACTTGAATCGTCTGCCCAGGCAAGGCTTCAAGCAAGAATATAATCATATTATCGCTAATCTCATCTTTAATAACTCCCGTCCTCAGGCCGATCATCCCTTTAACAGTGCACTTAATGCCCGTTTCCTCTTCTATTTCCCGAATGACTGCTTCATCAGCAGTTTCACCCGGGTCCACAAAGCCGGCTGGCAAGGACCAACTTCCCTTTAGCCCTCCATATTTCTTTTTGACTACAAGCCATTTACTATCTGGTGAAATGACAAGCCCGGAAACCGCCAGCCAAACCTTTCCCCTTTTTTGGCTCATATTCAATCCCCCTTTATGATTCTAAATTGATAGTACCATATATTTTTTTGATTTTATGCACGTTAATTTTCATATTTGCACGATTTTCGGCTTTATGCACGCTAATCTTTTTATTTGCACGTTTACTTTAATAAAAAAAATTAAAAAGCCTAAGGAACTTTACCGTTTCCTCAGGCTTTTCATTTAATCGATTTTATAAAAATTTAAATTTCCCTTTTTTCATAACTAATGATGGGCCGCCAATCATATATAGGGAACGGTTGTCGATAACTTTCTTCATGAATGAAGCTTTTGTGCCAACCATTTTCTTCCCAAACGCAACTCCAATTGCATCGTCTTCCCCTAAAGAACAGACAGTACCTTTAATATCTGGCTTGAACGACTCCAACTCCGTTTTATTGCGAATAAGAGCCGTAATATTTTTGGCACAAACCTCTCCCTGCTGCATGGCAATTTGTGCAGTTGGAGGGTAAGGACGGTTAATTTCTTCGTTAATGATCAGAGCGCAATCCCCAATAATGAATACATCGTCATGACCCGGTGCTCTTAAATCCGGCTGAACCTTCACACGGCCGCGCATTGCCTCAAAGCCTGATTTCTCAATAAGTGAGTTACCACGTACACCAGCTGCCCAGATCACCGTTCCTGCTTTAATTTCTTCTACTTCTTCCTCGCCTTTTCCTACAATAATTCCATCAGGTGTACATTCTTTAATCGCAGTGCCAATGCGGAATTCAACGCCTTTTTTCTCCAAATGAGCCACAGCATACTCTACTAGCTCTGGATCAAACCCAGGAAGAACCATTGGTGCTGCTTCAACACAGATGACCTTTACCTTCTGGAAATCAACGTCATACTCTCTGCAAAGCTCTGGAATACGGTTTCCTAATTCACCAAGGAATTCGATTCCAGTGAAACCAGCTCCGCCAACAATAATGGTTAATCGCTCATCCTTTTTTACTGCTTCTGTATTATAAATGGCAAATTGATATTCGATATGCTCACGGATTTGCCGTGCAGAGTTCACGTTCACAATTGAAAAGGCATACTCTTTTAAGCCCTTAATGCCAAATGTTTCGGATTCACCGCCAAGAGCAACGACTAAATAATCATAATTAATCTCACCATTTGCAAGAATAACCTTTTTCTCTTCAGTTTTTACTTCAATTGCTGTATCTTTAATAAAATCAACCTTGTTTTGATCAATGACCGTTTTAATATCATATCTCACTCGGTCATGGTGAAGAGTTCCTGCAGATGCTTCATGCAGCCATGTTGTTTCATAGTGATAATCATTTTTGTTAACTAAGACGATATCGGCTTCATTGACCCCTATTGCCTTTTGTAATCGAGTCGCAGTCATTAAACCACCGTAACCTGCTCCTAATATAACAATCTTTTGCTTTCTCAATGTATATCTTCCACCTTTTAGAGATTTTAATTTATTATTACCGTTTCACGTTACTCTTAGTATCTTTAGGATATCAAAAGTTTGTGATGTAATTCACTAAAGATGTCAAAAAAAATTTAGAAATTTGTCACAAAAAATTAACATTCTATCTACCTTCATATTATTCGTTTTTTATATGGATTTCAAGCCTAAAAATAGAAGGGAAAAATATTCACGAAATTCAGATCATAACAAAAACAGAAAAAATGATTAAATGTTTCGTCTATTCGTAATATTTCTAACCAGGAGTGAGGTTTGGAAAAAAATATGTTATTATATACTTTAAATTGCACTATTATAGTTGGGGGGTTATGTAGTGAAAGAAGATCCAAAAGTGTATGATATAACGATTATTGGGGGAGGTCCTGCTGGTTTATTTACTGCTTTCTACGGCGGAATGAGGCAGGCTTCTGTTAAAATTATAGAAAGCTTGCCACAGCTTGGCGGCCAATTATCAGCCCTATATCCAGAGAAATACATATATGATGTAGCAGGTTTTCCAAAAGTCCGCGCTCAAGAATTAATTAATAATTTGAAAGAGCAAATGGCTAAATTCGAACCGGCAACTGCACTTGAACAATCTGTAGAGAAGCTTGAGAAGCAAGAAGACGGCATTTTTAAGCTAACAACGAATAGAGAAATACATTATACGAAAACAGTTATTATAACGGCAGGAAACGGTGCCTTCCAACCTCGACGCCTTGAATTAGAAAGTGCTGCACAATATGAAGGGAAAAACCTTCACTATTTTATTGACGACCTCAATCAATTTGCTGGTCAAAAGGTTGTTGTATTTGGCGGAGGGGACTCTGCTGTTGACTGGGCGCTTATGCTAGAGCCGATTGCTGAAAAGGTCACAATCGTTCACCGCAGGGATAAATTCCGTGCCCATGAGCATAGTGTTGAAAATCTTCACAATTCTAAAGTTAATATAAAAACACCATTTGTCCCAACAGAATTAATCGGCAAGGACAAAGGCATAAGCCAAGTAGTGCTAGAAGGTGCAGATGATAAGACAAAGGAAACGATCGATGTAGACGCAGTCATCTGTAACTACGGATTCGTTTCTTCCCTTGGTCCAATTAAAGAATGGGGTCTTAACATAGAGAAGAACTCGATCGTGGTCAATTCCAAAATGGAAACAAATATTCCAGGCATTTATGCAGCAGGAGATATTTGTACGTATGAAGGGAAAGTAAAGTTAATCGCATGCGGATTTGGTGAAGCACCTACTGCGGTCAACAATGCAAAGGCATATATTGATCCTAAAGCTAAAATACAGCCAATGCATAGCAGCTCTATGTTTGACTAATTAATCTAAGGGTGCCTTAAGGGGCACCCCCATTTGATTAACATTCCTCTGGTGTACCTGCCGCAGTGGCGGTTCTGAAGGAAGACCCGCATCCGCATGAGGCGATCGCATTCGGGTTATCAATCGTGAACCCGCCGCCCATCATCGATTGTTTATAATCAATTTTCGTTCCATTCAGGATCGGTGCGTCCTCTTTGCTAACAACAATTTTAATCCCATGCTGTTCGAATTGACTATCATTTTCTTCTACTTCATGGGCAAAACCCATTCCATAAGATAATCCGCTGCATCCCCCACCTTTTACAGAAACTCTTAATAAGGCATTTTCCTCTTCATTAGCCTTCATCATATCTTTAATTTGCGAAGCGGCAGCATCTGTCAAAATAACAACATCACTCACTTATCTTCACTCCTTTAATTCATTTATTATTGTCAATCGTTAATTTAAACTTAATCACGGTATTAACTATGAAAACTATCCTCTTTCTATAATAGTATATACACTACAGTTCGTGACCTCAACTAATCAGTTTCAAACAAATTAATGACATTTGATGAACAGAAAGAGATGAATTAGTGCTTTTATCATGGAATAAAGTATAATTTTAGTTATAATGGTATATATAACTTACAGCAAAACTAAACCAAATTTCCTAGGAGGCGATCACAATGACAGAAATTGAACCCATCTTTGACAAAAAGTGCGAATGCAGAATGTGCAAAAAATCGTTTACTAGTAAAAAGCTGCGTTCCAGGTTTATAAAGGTAAAGAACTATGACACTGATTTCCGCCCTAACTATACCTCCGAGGAAGCCAATCCGATTCTTTATCACGTTGAAGTTTGCCCTCATTGCGGATTTTCTTCAACTAGCGATTTTTCTCCCTATTTTCCACCCGGAGCTGTTGAAGTCATACAAGCTCAGGTTTGCGATCAATGGAATCCCCATGATTTTGGACAAAAGCGTACATTAAGTGATGCCATCAAAACATATAAATTAGCCGTCTATTGCGGCCTGCTGAAGAAAGAGAAGCATATCACAATTGCAGGTATGTATATGAGGTTAGCATGGATCTATCGAAGCCTGGAAAATGAGGAACAGGAGCAAAGATTTTTGAAGCTGGCAACAAAATCGTATGTAGATTCTTATATGGCAGATGATTTTAGGGGTACACAAGTATCTGAAGTGAAGCTTATGTATTTAATAGGCGAGCTTTCTAGGCGAACGCATCGAAATGACCAAGCTGTTAAATTCTTTTCAAAGGTGATTGAACAGCAAAATCGGTCAATCGAATCTGGTATTATCGAAATGGCTAGAGAAAGATGGTATGAAATGCGTGACAGCCAGAAGACTGCTAAGCAAGCTTAAGAAAAGGGTGATAAGAAGAAATGCCAGCCTTCTCGTAACAATTTGAAGCTTGTTATGATGAACGGCAAAACCTTTTTATCACCCTATTTTTTAGTTCTATTAAAACATAGGATTTTCCTCTAAATATTGATAGATATTTTGAACTAGTTCATCAGGAGTTTCCCCTGTAACTACCTCGCCATTTACGAGAGCAAATAAAGCAGATGCACATTTTCCGCAATAGCCTAAACATCCATATTCAATAACATCGAGGTCATAATCCTTCTCTAATATTTCAAGCGCCTTTTGAGATCCGCTTGCCAAATTGCTGACACAAAACTCTATGATGGGCTTTATCACTACGATCACCTCAGCCTGAAGCTATTAATCCGAATACTTCATATTTAAACATAAACCCTTTTTCATGCTACCTTTTTTCAGCTATTTCTGCAATGATTTTCACTTTTATTATGTTAACCGTTATATACGCACATGTTCTTGAAGGTTTTTGTCTCTAAAAAATGTTCAGTGGATAAACGAGCAGCAATTCATAATAAAAAAGGGACAAATATAAAACTTTACTAATACAACATATGCCTAGTATTGTCAAGCTTCATTCCTATTAAGGTTGTGATTTTATGACAATTTAGTTATACTTTCTATGGGATAAGCGTTTTACATATACTATTTCAGCAAAGCTTTTTAGAACGGGACATAAAGGGGATACAATATGAAAAGTCTTGTAATACTTGGCGGTGGCTATGGCGGGATGAGAGCAATTGAACGTCTTCTTCCCAATCAGCTGCCAGACGATGTTTCCATTACTTTAATCGATCGAGTACCTTATCATTGTTTGAAAACAGAATATTACGCATTAGCTGCTGGGACAATCTCTGATCAGCATGTAAGGGTAGCCTACCCTGAACACCCAAGACTCGATGTGAAATTTGGCGAAATCACAGGCATTGATCTTAGTAACAAAAAGGTTAACTTGCTTGAAGGCACATCGGTTCATTATGATGATTTAATTATCGGTTTAGGCTGTGAGGATAAATATCATAATGTGCCTGGTGCAGATGAATTCACTTTAAGCATTCAAACCATTGAAAAATCTCGTGCAACCTACCAAGCTTTAAATAACTTAACTCCAGGGTCTGTTGTTGGAATTGTCGGTGCTGGATTGAGCGGGGTTGAAATTGCATCAGAACTGCATGAAAGCCGTTCGGATTTAAACATTAAATTATTTGACAGAGGGAGCCATATTCTTTCTGCCTTTCCTGAAAGATTAAGCATGTATGTTGAAAACTGGTTTAACAGCCATGGCATAGAGATTGTCAGTCATTCTAATATTACACGTGTAGAAAAAAATGTTCTTTTTAATCATGATGAGCCCGTTCCATGTGATGCAATTGTATGGACTGCCGGCATTCAGCCTAATAAGGTCGTTCGTGATTTGGATGTTGAGAAGGATCCACAAGGGCGTGTTGTTCTTACTAAGCATCATAACCTTCCTGGGGATGAACATGTGTATGTTGTTGGGGATTGCGCAAGCCTTCCACATGCACCAAGTGCCCAGCTGGCTGAAGGACAGGCCGAGCAAATTGTGCAAATCCTATTGAAACGTTGGAAAGGTGAAGAACTTCCTGAATCACTGCCAACGATAAAGCTAAAAGGTGTACTTGGCTCCCTTGGCAGTAAGCACGGATTTGGAGTCGTAGCTGATCGTGCCATTACAGGCCGAGTAGCTCGACTTCTTAAATCAGGAATTCTTTGGATGTATAAATTTCACCGGGGCTAAGAAAAGCAGAAGCGCCATTAAAAATGAGCATCTC
This sequence comes from Bacillus sp. JJ1532, assembly GCF_036965085.1. Lineage (NCBI taxonomy): Bacteria > Bacillati > Bacillota > Bacilli > Caryophanales > Bacillaceae > Bacillus > Bacillus sp. JJ1532. Next base: position 23,321 of record NZ_JBALOW010000027.1, on the reverse strand, counting down.
CTTTTAGGAAATGCTCATTTTTTCTAGTCTGCTTTATATCCGTATTTCTCCATCACTGAATAAACGGTTTTCAGCTTTGGATTGCCTTCCCCCACTACTTCATCTTCAATTAAGACGACCGGATAAAACATATCCTCTTCAATCACCCTTTGAGCAAACTCCTGTTTCTCGGCTTCTTCGGGTGGATTGTGGATATCCACATACGTAATTTTGAAAGGCTGATCTGGATACTTTCGGCCAAGTGCAGCCTGAAGCCACTCATATGTTTCCTTTGAGGAAGGAAGGTTTACACAGCTTGGACATAATACCTCCGCTCCATAAACAGTTAATTCCACTTGTCTTTGCATTCCCTTTTCCCCCTTAAAATGAATCTTATATTCATTTTACATGATTATGACGGTAGAAACCTTAGTAATTTTTCATTTGAGCGGAAATCCATTTCTTTAAATAGATTTTTCCCCTCATAATGATTATAATAAATATAAAGAAAGGAGTAGATTTAAATGGCTGAACAAACAACAATGCTTGAGCAAGTTCAAGAAGTATTAGATAAATTGCGCCCATTCCTTCTACGCGATGGAGGAGACTGCGAACTAGTTGATGTAGAGGATGGAATTGTGAAACTGCGCTTACTTGGCGCATGCGGTACTTGCCCAAGTTCAACAATCACACTAAAAGCAGGTATTGAACGTGCTTTATTAGAAGAAGTACCTGGTGTTGTAGAGGTTGAACAAGTATTCTGATGCTTAATACGGTCAAAAGCGATGTCTCGTCTGACATCGCTTTTTTTTTAATTACATAGAAGACTGTTTCGTGATTCAGTATAGACCTGACTGCCAACCTGATCAATTTTCAAGCTGCGGCAATCCATTTCTGGAAACAGCTTGGATAATCCTTCTGCCACAGCTTTTCCTTCGCCTTCTTCAGCCAAGCATAGCACAGTTGGACCCGCACCGCTCAAAGCTACCCCAAATGCGCCAAGATCAATTGCTTTTTCCTCAATAATGGCCATATGAGGAACTAGCTCTTTTCGATAAGGATGATGGTATAAATCTGCCTTCATCATTTTTCCAGCAAGCTCAAAGTTGCTGCTAAATAGAGCGGCAATAAGAACATTTCCGATGGCACCCGCTTGTACAGCTTCACTATAGGAAAGGCTGCTAGGTAAAACACCTCGGGATTCCTTCGTTAAAAGTTCTTCTTTCGGCACAACGGCAATTACATCAAGTGCTAAATGGCTAAAGACTTCAGCGCTTACTTCTTCGCCTCTTTGACAGCCGACAACTAGTCCCCCTAAGAGGGAGGCGCCGACATTGTCAGGATGCCCTTCGATTCTAGAAGCCAATTCCAATTTCTCCTGATCTGATAAATGAAGTTTGCAGAGTGCATCCGCTAATTCAATTCCTGCTACAATAGCTGCGGCACTGGAACCTAGCCCTCTTGCAAGCGGAATATCACTTTTTACGCTAATCTTACAGCCAGGCAGTTTTTGATTATACTTTTCTGCTGTTTTCATAGCAATTTGGATTATATAATTCGTTTCATCTTTTGGAAAAACATTTAAGTGCTCTGATATTGGGACAATCTCCCATTGATCTGCTCTTTCAACCTCTAGAGTTAAATATACATTCAGGGCAAGGCCAATCGAATCAAATCCTGGGCCTAAATTTGCAGAGCTTCCCGGGACTTTAATGATGAGCATTTCACCTTCGCTCATACATGGACAACTCCCTTTATATGTTCAGCCACCGCAACTTCATCATTAGGAAGCACAATTGGCTTAATAGGGCTGCATTCGATCGCCACATTCGGATCCTTAAGGCCATTTCCAGTAAGAATGGCAACCACTCTAGAATGCTGCGGAATTTCTCCATTTCGCAGTTGTTTATAAATTCCAGCTAAAGAGGCACATGAGGCTGGTTCAGCGAAAATTCCTTCTGTAGAAGCGAGCTTTCTATACATATAGAGAATTTCTTCATCACTTACTTCGTCTATTTTCCCATTCGATTCCTCTAATGCCGCATTGGCTAAATTCCAGCTTGCAGGATTGCCGATCCGAATCGCAGTCGCAACGGTTTCAGGATTTTCAAATACTTTATTATGAACGATTGCAGCAGCACCTTCTGCTTCAAATCCATGCATTTTTGGGAGCCCTGTTTGCTTTGCTTCATTGTATTCCTTAAAGCCCTTCCAGTAAGCACTAATGTTGCCTGCATTACCGACAGGGAGTGCAAGAATATCCGGTGCTTTGCCGCCAAGCTGATCACATATTTCAAACGCACCTGTTTTTTGGCCTTCAAGGCGGTATGGGTTCACAGAGTTTACGAGAGTAATAGGTTCTGTTTCACTGATTTTTCTAACCATTGCCAATGCTTGGTCGAAGTTTCCTTCAATTGAGATAATTTCTGCTCCATACATAACAGCCTGTGCAAGCTTGCCCATCGCAATTTTCCCCTCTGGAATAACGACGATGCAACGAAGGCCAGCTCGTGCCGCATAAGCTGCTGCAGCTGCCGATGTATTCCCTGTGGATGCACAAATGACGGTTTCACTGCCCTCTTCTTTTGCTTTCGCTACAGCCATAACCATTCCACGGTCTTTAAACGAGCCAGTCGGGTTTGTTCCTTCCGTTTTCACGTAAAGGTCAATTCCCCATTCATCAGAAAGCTTATCAAGTCTAATTAATGGTGTATTACCTTCATTCAAAGTTAGTAATGGTGTGTTTTCGTTAATCGGTAAATATTCTTTATAGGCTTTTAGTAATCCTTCCCATCTCATACACTTGCGCTCCCCTCAACTCGATACGAGCTTTCGATAGTTTTAACAGCTTGTAAATCTCTTAATTTAACTAAAATATCCTGATAATCTTGTAATGAAGCCTGATGGGTAACCAAAACGATCTCAGCAAGCTCTTTATTTTTCAGTGGCAATTGAAGAATCTTTTCAAAGCTGACATGATGTTCAGAGAAAATGGAAGTAATATTCGCGAAAACGCCTACTTCATCTTTTACATGCAAGCGTAAGAAATATTTCGAGAAGATTTCATTTGCATCCTTCAACTGCTTTTCAAATTGCGGAGTAATAGCGCTTTTTCCAGTTACACCTAAACGCATATTTTTCATAACCTGAACTAAATCTGACACTACGGCTGTAGCTGTTGGCAAGCTTCCAGCTCCTGGTCCATAAAACATCGTTTCGCCCACAGCTTCTCCGTGAACGTAAACAGCATTGAATTCATCATGAACAGATGCAAGTGGATGTGTGTCAGCTAATAAAGTCGGCTGAACACTGACTGCCACTTTATCCCCATCTCTTTCGGCCATCCCGATCAGCTTCATCGTATAGCCAAGCTGGCGGCCATATTGTAGATCTTCCTCTGTGATACGAGAAATCCCCTCAGCCTTCACATCATCTAAATCTATTTCCATGGAAAAACCAAGCGTTGCAAGTATAGCCATTTTTCTTGCAGCATCTAGTCCCTCAACATCAGAAGTCGGATCAGCCTCTGCATAGCCTAATTCCTGTGCTTCCTTTAGAACATCCTCGTAGGCACTGCCATTCTTGCTCATTTTTGTTAAGATAAAGTTCGTTGTTCCGTTCACAATCCCCATCATTTTCGTAATTCTATCTGAAGCCAAACCATCTACAAGGCTTCTTAAAATTGGGATCCCGCCGCCAACACTCGCCTCGTAAAATAGATCACAGTCATGCTCTGATGCAACTTTCAAAAGCTCAGAACCATGTACAGCCATTAAATCCTTGTTAGCCGTTACGACATGCTTTCGATTTTTCAAAGCCTTCGTGATGTAATTTTTTGTATCACCGATACCGCCCATTACTTCAATAATGACATCAATTTCAGGGTCATTGATAATATCTTCCGGATCTGTCGTTAACTTGTCAGCAGCTATTTCCACTGATCTTGCTTTATTTAAATCCTTTACTAGGATCTTCTTCACTTTTACGGGACAGCCTATTTGATGCATAAGCTTATCCTGATGATTTTCAATAATGGTGACAACACCAGTACCAACCGTTCCTAATCCTAATAAACCGATCGAGATTGCTTTCACTTTCATTCCCCTCCTAAGTTGTTCACTCTATATGTACATTTGTATTTGTATAGTAGACATTATAGAGGGAAATATCCTTTTTTACAATAGTTATTTTCAGACTAATATGTATGTAATCGCTTACTGCCGAGGATTTATAGAAATTTTTTATAAAAAAAAAGCGACATGAATAAAGTCGCTTTCGAAAATTTCATCGGGACAATGAACTGTCTCTTGTCCCATTATTTTTTCAGCCATCCGATGATGGGAATTCTCAACTTTTGTACAGGCACTTCTGCAAAATCATAGAAGCCCCCTAAAAAGCGCTCGTGCTCATTGGATTGCTGAAGAAACTTTTGCAGTCTTTCCTCCGATACTTTTTTCTCCTGCTCTGAGGATGCTCCATAATATGTTTCAATGCAATAAAAATAATGAAGCGGAAATAACAGTCGGGCAAAAAATAGCCTCCATGAGAAAGAGGTTAATGGGACAATGCTTTGGTAATCCCTCATAAATTGCCGGAGCTCTGGCTCGTACGTTTTTATATTGCGGAAATATTTCTCTCTCGCCCATTCAGCTAGATCTCTTGAGGAATGATCAAAAACCCAATCAAATGGATTTTTTATATAATAAGTATGGTCCCATGTTTTTGCCGTGAATCGTATATGGCAAATCGTCCCGCTATCAATTGCACCTGGGTTATCGTCAATTTCTGTGTCCACCAAATATTGAATGGCATTTTCAGCAATTCCCCTATAATAAGGAAATGATTCCAAAAACATCTTATCAAATTCATGTTCTGGCTGTTGAAAGAGCATCTCATTCCATACTTTTTCCATTTGATCCAATCTAGTTTCCCATAATTGCTTCCACTGGCCAATCCTGCTAACCTTCTTTACGGGAAACGAAACTGTTCTGCCCCTAAAATGAAACTTCGCAAGCTTTCTGCCGCTTCGCTGTAATTTTCGATTTTGTATTTCCTTATTCATAAGAACACAATATCTTCCGTTTTCCCATTCACTAAATTGTTTTCCTTCCTTTGTCTTAATAAAAGTACTGCAATATTTTTCACCGCTCTTAACTAGATGGTCTGTAAGCATATTTAATTCACTAAGCTCATCTTCCTCCATCCCACCGATCGGGACAAGAATATAAATTTCTTCCTGCTTCCTGTATGCTTGATACTTCCCTATCCTTACTTCATCATCCGCCTGCAGCCCGTATTGCGTTTTAAGAAGCTTTAACATTTCATACCTCCTTATAAGGTAATGAACCCCTTAACGAAAATATATGTGAGGCAGCAGCAAAACTTGTGCTTTTCTTGAATAAGTAACTGTGGGCAGGAAAAGCTGAGGAGGATGTCCAACCTTCGTCTTTCATAACTGAGAACGATGGAATAATTTCTATGAATAGGTTATATATATATTGAAACTAACAGGAAAAAGGTGGAGCCGATGAATGAAGAAAAACGTGTAGATTTGATTGAGCAAACAGCGCGCAAATGGCTGCAGGAACGAGGAGTATCCATACAAGATATTGCGGAATTAGTCTTTTTCCTCCAAGAAAAGTATCATCCAGATTTACAAATGTCAGTTTGCATTGAAAATGTGGAACGTGTCCTCTCCAAAAGGGAAGTCCAAAACGCAGTCTTAACTGGCATCCAGCTCGATATGCTTGCTGAAAAGAAACAGCTGTTAGAACCGCTTCAGCATGTAGTCGAAATTGATGAAGGTCTGTATGGCGTGGACGAAGTATTGGCTTTATCCATTGTGAATGTATATGGGTCTATTGGTTTTACTAATTTTGGCTATATCGACAAGCTTAAACCTGGCATTTTAAAGGACCTTAATGATAAATCCTCAGGGAAAGTTCATACTTTTTTAGATGATATTGTTGGAGCGATTGCAGCGGCTGCATCGAGCAGGTTGGCGCATAGGGCGAATGGGACGAAGTAGAATTTCATCTAAAAAATTTTAATCAAAAAAAACGGATGGGCAACATTTTTCCATCCGTTTTTAGTTCTTTATTTTTAGGTTATTCTCGTATTACCATCCATTATTTTACTTTATCCAAATATTCTCCATCTCTTTTTGAATTGGACTTTTAATTCCAATAGTACTTGTCACAATATCATTCATGTTGAGTATAATAAAAAAAATCAATAGTATTAGAGTATTTTACTAAGGGAATAAATGTGAAAAACCTGTTCTATATTGAGGAGAAAATAATATCTTTATAAAGAAAATACGATTTAATATTAATTGAAAGGAGTAAAGTATGATCGTAGATATTCATAATCATATTTTATATGATCTTGATGATGGTCCAAAAAACCAGGAAGAAACGATATTACTCGCTAAACAAGCTGTAGCATCAGGAATAAACCATGTTATTGCAACCCCACATCATATGCATCAACTTAATGATCATCTTTTTGAAAATGCTCCTTCTACCATTCTTTCAATGGTGGAGAAAGTGAATCAAATATTAAAAGAAAATAAAATTCCTTTAACAATATACCCTGGAATCGAATTTCATTTACATGACAACATTCAATATGATATTCAAAACAATTTGGATCACTTTCTAACTTTAAATAATACTGGTAAATATATACTTATTGAGCTTCCAAGCCGTCATTATCCCGCTCATACAGAAAATACTCTTTATGAATTACAAAGAAAAGGTCTTACTCCTGTACTTGCTCACCCTGAAAGAAATAGATTTTTGAGAAGACATCCAGAAAGAATTTTTCATATGGTACAACAAGGTATATTAGTCCAAATTACAGCGGGTAGTATTACTGGAACTTATGGCAGGCGATTAAAAAGTTTCTCGCTGCATTTATTAAATCATTATCTTGTTCACTTTGTTGCCTCTGATGCTCACCATCATATTCGCCGTAAATTTGAACTAATGGATGCTTATAAATATATAGAAAATAATTATTCATTAGAATATCGAAAGTCTCTTGAAGCAAATGCCATTCATGCTTTGGCAGGAACTAACTTCAATATCATTGAGCCAAAATTTATCGAAAAAAAATTGCACTATTTCTTCTAATTAATAATCTCCTCCTTCAAACAACAGCAAATAACTCATTTATTTAAAACTTGTGTCTCACTTTTTTTTGTATTAGTCATTTATTCCCATTTTATAGGAGGTATTCATTTTGAAAAGAATGATAGATTTAATCGGATCATTCTTATTAATACTTATTTTATCTCCCCTAATGGTTTCTATTTCCATCATGATTTTTATTAATATGGGGTCACCCATTTTGTTTAAGCAAGTCCGTCCTGGTCATAAGGGAAGTCCATTTAATATTTATAAATTTAGAACAATGAAAGAAAAATTTGATGAAAATGGGAAAATGCTGCCGGGAAATTTGAGATTAACTAAAACAGGAATAGTGTTAAGAAAATATAGTTTAGATGAATTACCCCAATTGTTTAATGTAATTAAAGGGGACATTAGTTTAGTCGGCCCCCGCCCATTATTAATGGAATATTTACCTTTGTATACTAAAGAACAAGCCAGAAGGCATGATGTTAAGCCAGGTATCACGGGATGGGCGCAAGTGAACGGGCGAAATACAATAAATTGGGATGAAAAATTCAAGTTAGATATTTGGTATGTAGATAATCAATCCATTTTCCTTGACCTAAAAATAATGGTTACTACTATTATAAAAGTTATAAAAAGAGAAGGGGTCAGCGCAAAAGACCATTACAGTATGGAACGCTTCAAGGAATAAACAAATAACAATACTACTTAAACTTGCACCTATATATTAGGTTTTTTTATTTGATTTAATTTAATTTAATTTAATGAGGTGTTTATTTGAAAAAAATCCTAATTACCGATGTTGGTGTAGCCCCTGCAGAAAATGTTATTAAGTCATGGAACCAGTCAATAGTAAAAGAAGAGATTATCGGTGTGTCAAGAAACCCGGTAAACCTTTTCACATCTAGAGCTCAAACGAAACGACACATCCCATATGAATATGTTTTTGGAAAGGAATATAAAAAGTCATTATTAAGGATCTTGGAAGAAGAAAAGCCAGAACTAGCAGTTTTTATGAGTGACAGGGAAATCTTAGAGGCATCGAAATTTCGCAATGAAATTACTGCGATTGGAACCAAATTATTTATGCCAAGCCATGAGGTAATTGACAACTGTACAGATAAATATAAATCTTATAAAGTCTGGCAAGCTGAAGGAATCAAAGTCCCAAAGACTATTGTAATAAATAACGAATCTGACTTAAAAACAGCATTTTCTCACCTAGGGAATAAGGAAGGGAATGTTTGGCTGAGGTGTACAGTTGGAGCGGGAGGAAGAGGAGCATTACCTACTAATGACTATGATTTCGCAAAAAACTGGATTGACACTTATAAAGGCTGGGGAACCTTTACTGCTTCAGAATTGCTTCAGTCTGATAAAACAGTAACATGGCTATCCATTTGGTATGAAGGCGAATTAGTTGTTGCTCAGACGAGGCGAAGAAAATCTTGGGGATTTGCAAACCGGACATTATCCGGTGTGACAGGAATAACCGGAGTAGGAGAAACATACTCAAACGAAATTGTCGATAGAGTTTCTATGGATACAATATTAGCAATTGATAAAATGCCTCATGGAGTTTTGGGTGTAGACATGACATATGATCAGAATAATTTTCCGAATCCTACAGAAATCAACATGCGCTTTTTCACGACCTGCTATTTCTTTACAGAAGCTGGTTTAAATATGCCTGAAATATACAAAAACATTATTCTATATAATGAGTTTCCATCCCTTGATAAAAAAATGAATCCTCTTCAAGACGGTCTTCTTTGGATACGGGATATGGATAGGGAACCGGTTTTGACATGTGAGAAAGAGATTTACAAAGGAATTCTTAAACTATGAGTTATTCTTTAGGTTGAATAGTAAAAAGGGAGCCGCTATATCCTTTCAAAATATAGCGGCTCCCTTTTGGTAAAATACGGGGAAATAACCTTGATCAAACGTTACTCGCCATATTTAATGTCTTTATTAATATTTTCTATCACCCTATCTTGATCATCTAAAGCAAGATTTGACCCTGATGGAACGTAATGATACAGCATCCAATATGAATTTATCTCTTAGCTATTTGGATTTGATTGTCGGTATACGCCAAATCTGTATTTAATAAATATACCGATTACATATATCATGCTGTGCAACTATTGAAAAAATTAAAGTTTTATATATTTTTTTGAGTAATGTTTATTTTGTCGTGTATTTCTTGTATCAAATACTATATTAGATTTATTCATAATCAAGTCATAATCAAATCCACTATGATTTGTAGCAATTACCGTTAAATCTGCTTGCTCGACAAGTTCTTTATTCAACTTTTCTGTTTTATAAATGTTACCATTCAGCTTAAAATCCTTTACATAAGGATCAACGACAGACCACGCTGCTCCGTATTTCGTAAGTTTATCTAAAATCGGCAGGACCGGAGATTCACGGTAATCGTCAATATCTTTCTTATACGCAACACCCAGTACAAGAATTTTCGCACCTTTTAGTGTTTTTCCTTGATCATTTAAGATTTCGATGCATCGCTTTACAATGAAGTCCGGCATGTTGTCATTAATTTCTCCAGCTGTTTCAATTAATCGAGTGTGATAATTATATTCGCGTGCTTTCCATGTTAAGTACCATGGGTCAATTGGTATGCAATGACCACCTAAACCAGGACCTGGATAAAACGGCATAAATCCATATGGTTTAGTTGCTGCTGCATCGATCACTTCCCATACATCAATTCCCATCTTGTCACAAAGAATTGCCATTTCATTAGCTAGGGCAATGTTAATATTTCTGAAAGTGTTTTCAAGGATTTTTTCCATTTCAGCGACCGCCGGGCTTGAAACTTTATGAACAGATCCTTCTAAAACATTTTCATATAAAGTAGCAGCTACTTCCGTACAAGTTGGTGTCATGCCTCCAACTACTTTTGGGGTATTTTTTGTATTAAAGTCTTTATTCCCCGGATCAACACGTTCCGGAGAATAAGCGAGAAAGAAATCTTTTCCACAAATTAGTCCTGATTCTTCCAAAATTGGTTTAATTAATTCTTTTGTTGTTCCGGGATATGTGGTACTTTCTAAGACCACTAACATTCCTTTTTGAAGATAATTTGCAATCGCTTTTGTAGAGCTTTCTACATATTTCATGTTTGGCTGTTTGTAAATATCTAATGGGGTGGGTACGCATATTGCCACAGCATCTACGCCTTTAATAAATGAATAATCTGATGTAGCCACCAATTTCCCATTGCTGACTAAAGAGTGTAAGTCTGCAGGAATAACATCTCCTATATAATTCTCACCCTGATTGACTTTTTTCACTTTTTCTTCTTGTAAATCGAAGCCGATTACTTTATAACCTGCTTTTGCCTTTTCAACCGCAAGGGGTAAGCCTATGAAGCCTAACCCGACTACGCCGACTGTGGCTGTTTTATTGCTAAACTTTTCAATTAGGCGAATAGCTGCCAGATTTTCTGTCAATTTTTCCGACATATCATTCCTCCTCGAATACTAATTGGTCTATTTTTTCTTAGCAATAAATCCACAAACTACAATCCCAAATCTGATTGGTGGCGTCTTGTCACTCGATTTTGAGGAATATTAGTGTGAAGAATGACTATATTTTGAAATGATATTACTTATCAATTTTATGTTTTTTTATTAGATTAGCCGCTACAAAGTGATCGAATAGTAATCTATGGTCTCAACTTATCTTAAGCCAAGGAAATCTTAAAACACTAATATTTTCCCGTTTCTTGCAACTGGGGTTTACTAATGACAAATATCCAATTTATGTTTTTACCATGATGTGATTTTACCTCTTCAAAGAAATCATTTAGTATGGATAATGCTCCTCTATTTTCGTTATGAACATTAAAAACCATAATATTTATTTTTTTACCTTCTTCCAAATTAATTATTGTCTTTGTCCACCACTTTTGAAAGATATTTTAATAAATCATCCCTTAACTCCTCACGTTGAAGAGCAAATTCGATCGTCGTCTGGATAAAACCCATCTTCTCCCCCACATCATAACGAACCCCTTCAAAATCATACGCATAAACTGCTTCATATTGATTTAATTTTGCGATAGCATCCGTTAATTGAATCTCCCCCGCAGCTCCCGGCTCTTGAGTACTAAGTATCTTAAAGATTTTGGGGCTAAGTATATAACGGCCTAAAATCGCAAGGTTTGAAGGTGTATCATCTTTATGTGGTTTTTCAACAAGACTGTGTACATTGAATAGACGGCCGCCAATTTCTTTCCCATTAACGATGCCATATCTTGAAACCTCTTCATCGCGAACGTTTTGCACACCAAGGATCGATACTTTATACCGATCATATTGTTCGATCATTTGCTTTAAACATGGTTTTTCTGCCTGGACAATATCATCGCCTAGCAGCACAGCAAATGGTTCATTGCCAATAAAATTCCGCGCACACCAAATGGCATGCCCCAACCCTTTCGGCTCCTTTTGTCTAATGTAATGGATATCAACAAGATTCGAAGATTTTTGAACTTCATTATATAAGTCTACTTTTCCTTTGTTAAATAGATGTTGTTCCAATTCAAATGAATAATCAAAATGATCTTCTATTGCTCTTTTTCCCTTCCCTGTCACAATAATTATTTCTTCAATTCCTGACTGAACTGCCTCTTCAACAATGTATTGAATGGTTGGCTTATCAACAATAGGCAGCATTTCTTTTGGCATTGCTTTTGTAGCAGGAAGAAAACGCGTACCAAGTCCTGCAGCTGGAATAATTGCCTTGTTGATTTTCATATACACCACCCTTTTTAATTCCAAGTAGCGAATAATAAAATTTACTCACTAATAATACTTTTTTCCCTTGCTGAGTAAACACAACAGCTAAATTTGCGCAAGTAATAATTTCATTGTCAAGTTTCCTATGTACCTAGGCAAAGCACTAGCAAGGAAGTCCTCCCTGAAAAATTGAAATTTCTCATGAATGATATCGATATTATTAAAAACATATTAAAGCTCCTCGCAACTGTAATCATATGTTACAGGATGAGATAAAAATTACTTTATTCACAATCCTCTCTAAAAATCTTCGAATGAATTTATTTCCAAAGTGTCCTGTAGCACTGTTACCAAGATTGCCTTACCTATAATTCTTCTCATAGGATATCCCCTGTAATTATATTTCCGATATTTTCTATCACTCTGTTTTGATCTTCTGAAGAAAGATTCGACCCGGATGGAATGCAGATGCCTCTATTAAACAATGAAACAGAAAAGTTTTCTTTTTCAAAATGGTCATAGCATTGGCAATCCTTAAATACAGGCTGTATGTGCAGAGGCTTCCAAATTGGCCTAGCCTCAATATTTTGTTCACTTAATAATTTTATTAGTTGAAAAGGTCTAATATTGATAATATTGTTATCCATTGTGAATGCTGTTAGCCATCTATTAGACTTTGTATACTTTAATTCTGGCACAAATTCGATTCCGGGAATGCTACCCAGCTTTTCTTCATATCTATTAAAAATATTTCTCCGCAAATGGATTCGCTCATCCAGAGCTTCCAGCTGAGCTCTACCTATCCCTGCTAATATATTGCTCATTCGATAGTTATAACCCACATATTTATGCTCGTAATGGATTTCTAGTTCTCGCGCTTGTGCCGATAAAAATCTAGCCCTTTTTAAACCGTCAATATTGTCAGAAACGAGTGCTCCTCCCCCTGACGTAGTAATAATTTTGTTGCCATTAAAAGAATAGATTCCATATTCACCAAAGGTTCCAGTTTGCTTTCCTTTGTACAGGCTTCCCATTGATTCAGCAGCATCTTCAATGATTGGAATGTTATAATGACTGCATAAACTTATGATTTCATCTAGTTTTGCAGGCTGGCCAAATAAATGTACAACAATCACTGCTTTTGGTAATTTATTTATTTTTTTCGCATCATTCAAAGCTTTTTCTAATGCAATTGGAGATAAATTCCATGTTTCTGGTTCAGAATCTATGAATATAGGAATAGCACCTTGATATATAATTGGATTTGCACTTGCAATAAACGTTAGAGTTGAGCAGAAAACGATGTCCCCTTTTCCAACTCCTAGCAAATCAAGAGCCAAATGAATAGCAGCCGTACCAGAACTTAATGCTACCGCATCTTTTGAACCTACATATTGGGTAATTTCCTTTTCAAAGCTGTCTACATTTGGGCCTAACGGAGCAACCCAATTTGATTCAATAGCCTGATTAATATACTCTTGTTCTTTACCTGTTAAATGGGGTGTGGATAATGATATTTTTTTCATCAGTTTACACCTCCAAGGTTTTGTATTTAATGAAAAATTCTATTTCGATAAAACACTCCGATAGGCCGGAAAAAAATTCGGATTATAAGAATCATACTTTGAAGCAATTTCATTTAACTGTTCAAAAACCTTTTGATCATGTATATTCGTTCCAAGATAGTAGGAATAATGATCGCTATTAGAAAACGTTGATTTATATCGAAATAAACCATCATTTTCCTCATATCCCCCACCTAAGTGAAGCAACTTTGCACCTTTTTCTTGGCAAAATCTGATCATAAAATCAAACAAAAAATTATTCGGTTTTAAATTCAAGTAATCAGGATGAGAAGCACCAAATTGATAGTGAGCAAATTCCATTCCAATTAATAAAATGATTCCTCCAACCACTTGATTTTGATAATTGGCAAATAGAAGATAAGACTCATACAATGAATCTTCAGATAGTAATTCACTAAATAAGGATTTATGAAAATAATAATATTTAGATGAATTGGTTCTTTTCATCGTTAATTCATACAATTGTTGAAATTTTGTGATATTTGTTAAGGTTTTAGTTGCAATTTCAGCGGATAAGCCTAAATTTTTAGCTTTAGTAATATTTCTTTGGTTATTTTTAGAGTAGCCCTTCCAAAGATCGTTGTACGACTTTTTAAGATCTATAGCAATTGTTTTTCTAATATATCGCGTAGTCATTACTTTATTTACGTATTCTTTATTGTTATATAAAGGATGAAGACGTACCATTTCAGCAACAACATTATTACTTTTGCAATATTCAGAAAAGTAAATGCAGAAGTTTACTATCTCATCATTGCTTCCTTCAACATAGTGGCCACCATACCCATATGGGGTTATTATATCTTTATATTGATTATCTAAAATTGGAATATCACGTAATATAAATGGGTACAAAATTTTTGTGTCAGCACGCTCATAGAATGCAGCTTTTGCCTTTCCTTGTTCATGTCTTGCAAAAAGCTGAGCATATTTTTGGGAGTAGAAAACATCTAGATACTTAAAATTTGTTAAAGCCTCATCCCATTCTTCCTTAGTATCTAAAATAATAAATCTACTTTCTCTCGAAGCCCCCGTTTTTGTTCCCATAAAATTGTACATGGTGGCATGGCCTTCAAAATTTATGCCTTCCTTTTTCAGCACCTTCATTAATGTTAGGAAGATAATCTTCATATCTAACCAAAGACTTTGGTTTTCTACATACCAAACATCTAATATAAATCTTTCTTCCCATGATAATTCATTTCTCCCATTTACTTGTGCCCAGCCTGTTATCCCTGGACGAACAAGATGTCTTTTAGACTGTTCCGCGCTATAAAGAGCGAGGTATTCCACTAGCAAAGGTCTGGGACCAACTAGACTAATATCTCCCTTAAGTACATTAATTAATTGTGGTAATTCATCTATACTATATTTCCTTAACCATTGACCAAAAGGAGTTATCCGCATTTCATCGGACAATTGATTGCCATTTTCATCCTTTAAGTCTGTCATTGAACGGAATTTATATAAATAAAAAGGTTTTTCATTAAGCCCTGGTCTAATCTGTTTAAAGATAATAGGCGATCCTAATTTCATATAAACCATTAATGATACGATCACAAATGACGGGGACAAGATGATTAATAATAAAACAGCTGATAATAGATCTATGCATCTCTTCATAATACATCTCCATTAAAAATACAAATTTACTTTAATACGTTAATTGCTTTACCCCCGCCTGCCCACTTATACTTTTTGTCCTTTCTGCCCTGCAATATTTAATAACTGATTTCGAATTTCCTCTCTATCCATGTTTTTGTAATCCGAAATTAATTGTTCAATCGGCTCAATTTCAATAGGACTGGCTTTTCCAATATAAATATTTGAATGAACTTGTTTGTCTATCAATTCATCTGCAGCTAGAAGCTCCTCAAACATTTTTTCACCTGGACGAACCCCTGTAAAGATAATTTCTATATCATCTAGCCGATAGCCTGATAATCGAATTAATTTATGAACGAGATCGATAATTTTTACTGGGTTGCCCATATCAAGAATAAAGATTTCCCCACCATTTGCTAACGCACCCGCTTGAATAACTAATCTCGCAGCTTCAGGTATGGTCATAAAGTAGCGAACCATTTCAGGGTGTGTTACTGTTACTGGACCACCTTTATTTATTTGCTTTATAAATAATGGAATCGCACTTCCTCTGCTACCTAAGACATTGCCAAATCTTACTGCTACAAATTTTGTTTGGCTTGTTTCATCAAAATCTTGAATGATCATTTCCGCCAATCTTTTTGTGGCACCCATTACTCCAGTTGGATTGACAGCTTTATCTGTTGAGATCATTACGAAAGCACCTACTTTATGAAAATGGGAGGCTTCGGCTAAGTTTTTTGTCCCGATCACATTATTTTTTATAGCCTCATCTGGGTTCCACTCCATGAGATGTACATGTTTATGTGCGGCTGCATGATAAATAATATCAGGCTGATATTTTCCTATAATATCAAATATTCTCTCGCGATTTTGAATATCAGCTATTTCTGTAATAAATACTAACTGTTCTCCATACTCCTCTTTCATCTCAATATCAATGTTATAAATACTGTTTTCACCATGGCCTAATAGGATCATTTTGGCTGGTTTAAACTTTGCAATTTGCCTGCATATTTCCGATCCAATTGAACCTCCTGCTCCAGTTATTAAAATCACTTTGTCGATAATCGAGTCGGAAATAAGCAAATCATTAAGGATAACAGGCTCCCTGCCTAATAAATCTTCAAACTGAATATCACTCACATCATTAAAAGATTTTTTTCCTTCCATTATATCTTCCACCATTGGCATTTTTTGCGTTTTTGTGTTCGTTTTTATACATATGTTAAGGATTTCATTTAACTGCTGTTTCTTTAAGGATGGAATAGCGATGATAATGTGTTCAATTTTTAGTTTTTGTACAGTCATTTCTATATCATATGTTGTTCCGACTACCGGAACACCATAAATTTCAAGCTTTTGTTTATCCACATTATCATCAATAAATGCAACAGGATAAAATCGTTCAGCACTATTAATAATAAAATGCCTTACCAACGTAGTTCCTGCTGAACCTGCACCAACAATTAATGTTCTTTTTTTATTTGTAGTATCTCTTACTAAACGAATGAAAGATATTCTCCAAATAAGTCGTGCTCCACAAATAAACATTGAAATCATTAACCAAAATAATAAAAGCATTCGAAAACTGATAAAGGTCATTGCTGAAAATTGGATGACAAAAAAAATAATCATTGCTAAGGTAGTAACGGCAACTATTTGTAAAACATCTCGAACACTTGCATGCTCCCACGCTTTTCTATACAGTTTAAACCCGTATACTAAAAGGAAGTAAATAAATGAGAAAAGGAGTACTGCCATAAATTCTTCTTTTTCCATCAATTCATTCAACAGCCAAGAACTAAAAATAAATGAAACAGTGATGAGAAAAAGATCGGATAGAATAATAAATGAAAGGCGCTGGCTGTAAGACAATGAAATAGCCCTCCAATCTATAACTTTTTCTCTATTTTAGTTGTCATTCTTGAATTTCAAACTTTGAATAATTTTAATCATATTTACCTATACATGTCTTATCATAATGACACTTCATTTTAATACTTTATATACATTTGCAAAAAACAATCCCCCATTGTGAATTTTGTATGCCACCTATTTTAGAGTATTCCTATATAAGGTTTTTAAGAACGAATTGTACCTTATGGAGAACGAAATTTCCAAAAAAATACTTTACCCTAATTCTCTATAAACTTTTTAATCGTTAAAATGTCATGCCTCATCATATAAACATTTTCTTCGTAATTTCCAATCTGAACTTTATTCACAATTCCCTTCAAGTTATTGATTATGAACTTAGGAAAATTAACCCCGCATTCATATGCAAGAAGGTAGCCTCCTCCAAACCTTGGATTTATCTCCGATATATAATACTCTCCATTAATAAAAAAGACATCTATATCTATAGGTCCGATAAACCCTGCTTTCATAACAAGTTCTTCAATCAAATTAAATAATTCTTCCGATTTTATTGACTTAGCTTTGTCTGTTTCTCCAGCTCTCATTACTAACTTTTCTTTAATAAATATAGAAACTACCTTTTTTGAAATTAGATCAACATACACATCTACTCCAAGTTCTTGCCCATCTAAAAATTCTTGAATAATCATTTCGCTTGAATATTGGAAGATAAATTTTGCTTCCTCTATATTCCTAGCTAAATGAATATTAAAGCTCGCACTGCCTTTTTGCGGTTTAATAAAAACTGGAAAAAATACTTCTTCTCGTTCAAGTGCTGCTTGAAATACTTCAAAAGAATTATAGGTTTTCGCATATTTAAACCCATTGTTGCTACAAAACTTACTTACTTCGTATTTATCTAGCCATAATTCACATACATCAAATGGGGAAACTATACTGGAAATACCTAATCTCTTTAAATCACCTGAATATTTAGATAATAGAGAAAGCTCTGGATCAATTAATGAAATAACGGCACTTATCTCCTCTTTTTTACATATCTCTTTAATTACATCCATATATCCAGCGCTGTCAATTGTTGGAACAATATAATGTTCGTCAGCTATATATAGTGACGGAGCTAAAGCGCTGCAATCAACCGCGATTAGATTCCCCTCCCCGCGTAATTCCTTCTTAAAGTATTCAAGTAGCTTAGTTCTCTTTCCTGTACTTGTTAATAATAGATTAACTGTTTGTTTCAGTTTTCTCCCCTTCTTTCACTCTACAATAGCCTAGTAGGTGCCCAAGTTTCCCTAACTAGTTCATAATTCCCACCTTTAATTACATATACTGCAGGCGGCAAATTAATAAAGCAAGAATTATAACTCATTGTGTACGAACCGCATTTTTCAATTTCAATGATGTCTCCTTCCCTTAATTTCGGCGCATTTTCAATATTCAATAATCTGTCATTTTCCATACACGTACTTCCACATATTGTTTGTCTATTAGAAAAGTTTTCGCCATTTGAAACAATTCTATATGACGGCTGGCGATCTGCAATAAAGGGATTGATATGAAGCAGTGAACCATCAACCGTGATGATTCTTGAACCTCTTACATCCCTTACATCGACAACCTTTGTCATATAGCTTATAGGTGTTGAAATAAGTGATGCACCCGGTTCAATTATTAATTGAATATTTTTCATATCTGCTGCGTGATTGAGTTCTTCACTAATCGTTTTTGCATAATCTTCAAAACTAGGGTTATTTCCAATGTCTCTTCCACCAAAAAATCCCCCGCCTATGTCGATATATTCTAGACAATTATTTAATCCAAAGTTTTTAATACATTCTGCCGCTTTTTTTGCTAATGCTCTGAATACATTTAAACTGCGAGTTTTTGTGCTTTGATGCATATGAAGTCCACAAACTAAAATATTCAGTTTATTACATATTTTTAACGCTTTTTCAAAACTGCCATTTTCAAGACAAAAACCAAATCTACTTGGCTCTATCCCCATAGCACTTTCACCTGGACATTCACTTTCGAGATCAAAATTTACTCTAAGACCCACTTTCATTCCTTCAATTTTTTTCATTGCTTTTAATACATTTAGTTCACTAAAGGAATCAATATTGACAATACTCCCCTGTTTAAGCGCACGTTTTAAAAGGTCTGCCTTCTTATGCGGACCATTATATATAATTTCACTAGTAGGATATCCAACGAGTTCTGCATATCTAAATTCATCATTTGACACAACTTCAGCATATACTTCTTTTTCCTTCATGAATTCGAGTATCCATTTAAGATGATTAGTTTTTACTGAATACCCAATTTTCAAAGGGCCTTGCCAATAATTAGTGAATGCTATTTTCAAGCGATTGTAATTATATTCTAGTTCATCGTATTTGATTATATAACATGGTGTTTCAAGTGACTGTGTTTGCATTTTACTCAATCTTACTCCTTTTCGACCAGTCATAATTTTGCAATTAACTGATGATCAATAAACTTAGCTATACATGTTTAATATCGGGCGAGGCTTAATTAGCACGTGACTAGCTTCTTCATTGGCCATTGATAAAATTGTCACATTGTCTATATGTAATACCCGCTTTTGAATTATAAAAATATCTTGTATCCTTATATTCTCTTCCATCTAACGACCTCCAACTGCTAAACATTAAATAACCTGAAATCATCTGAATACCGTATTATATATATATGCATAAAAATAATGAACATTATTAATTACCAAAAATTTTAAGTACTGACTAGGTTATCAGACTTATAGGCAAACTTAATTCCAAAGTAAGCGTCAAATAAGCTCCACCTTTACTTAAATATTAAGGGGATTATTCGATACAATTTGAAACCTTAAAATGCGGACAGAATTTGTCGCTTACATTCCAAAGATCCAGCAATATTAGAAAAAACTAAGGCATTCACCAAGTCCTTTCTTGGTAAATGCCTTAGTTTTACTGATGCGAAATATGAGCAGGAAATTTAACTAAGTTTCAATATTACTTAGCTTACTTTTAGATAATTATATTCAATATTAGTAGTTTCCCCTCCCTTTACTTGCTAACATAGTGGCCCCTTCAACCTACTCATTCCTTAATAAATGTTTCGATAATTCCTCCATATTTAAACTTTCCATACCGAAATTTCGTCTCAATAAAGAAAAATGTTTCAATATACTCTCTAAAAAAGATAAATTTTCATTTAAATTAGTACCAAAATTATGAGGATGCCACCATAAATGATAAACTAATTTATTTTTTGCTGCATAATTTAAATCAGAGATAATTCTCTTTAACCTTAACGGCTCCAAATGTTCTAATGTTTTAGAATAAGGTCTTAAAAAGCGACTAGCAGGAATATTCAAAGGTAAATTATTGTTCTTTATCTCTTCAATTGAATAACAATTATGACCAGATATATTGATATATGCATCGCATAATCTAGCTACCCTCTTCAATTTATGTTCTCCTTTCTCATCACTTGCTTTATAAAACAAAGAACTTGGATTTCCCCTATAAGATGTTATTCCAAATTCTTTACATACTAATAGATATTTCTCTTCACACTGGTTTCTAGGAAAAACTAGACTTTTAATCTTTAAACCGTATTTCTTGCCAACATTTATAGCTGCGCTAATATCTGCTTTAAATGAATTTATATTTTGACCTTGTTCCAAACAATAATAGTGAGAAAAAGTATGTGTTCCAATTCTTTGATATGGATATGAAATTATTTTTTGAATTAAGGAAGGAGCAAAATGATAAGGATCTTCTTCTTCGTTAGAACCTATATTGTAAATATGTTCATAGGGTGATAAATTGCTATTTAGATAGACGGGTTTTTGTTGAGGACAATTATCTATTAATTCTTCACGTGATTTTAAAAAAAGAAATCCTACGGTGGACCAAGTAGCATGTATTCCATATTTTTCGAATAATTCCAATATAGCAGGAATTGCAGTCCAAACCCCCAGTAAGTTTTCTTTATAACTTTCTAAACTTTTTTTATCTCTTACTCCCCAATAAAGTTCAAAATCCAACGATATAACTAATTTACCATTGTCAGACAATAAAATACCCTCTTTCTAGGAATCCCTTGATTAAAACGCAGATTCACAATGCTAATCCTACCCAAGATTTTTCCATTCACAAAACTCAACTTCAAACCCTACAATTGAAGAACTTCAAAAGCGTTTAGAGCAGCTTGAAAAAAAGCAGAATGCTGAATTAGAGGCGGTTAAGAAGATTAAACAGGACTACTATACAAAGAAGCTTACAGCTGTGGCTTATTTTTAGATTAAATTTAGAGGAATTGCTTACTGAAAATTACGACTATATTTACGTAATGCTAATGTTTTAATTATTAAAAAAAATACTCCTGATAAAATAGCAGAAAATATCAAAGTAAAAGAATCTTTAAAGAAAATCATAGAAATAATCGGCAATAAAGTATATGGTATTGCCTTTAAAAACTCCCTAATTACTTGTTTTAAGACTATATAAAGTGATATACCAGCTAATTTAAGAATAAAAATGCAATTTATTATCCACAATAACGCCCCGATCATTCCAAATAAAGCTATAGTTAATAATGCGTCACCACTTAAGCCGCCAATAATTAAAACTATTAACCTACAAAAAAACAAAAGAAAATCCATTATCAACCCTAACCGTTGTTTTTCTAAAATTAAATATATGTTTGATAACGGTGACGATATAAATACAAAAAATATCCAGAGTCCTATCCACCTCACATATTGGCCTGCTTCGTACCAATTGTCACCAAAAACAAACAAAAATAACTCAGGTGCAATTAGAGATATCAACAATATTGGGACTAATCCAATAGAAATAAGATTCTTATATACATCAAAAGTCACACGCCCAAGCTCACCGTTTCTGTATGCCTCTGAAGCATGCGGATAGAAGGCTTGAGCTACAGCACTTCCTATTAAATTCATGGGTAGGTTTAAGACTCTATGTCCTAGAGAATAAAGCCCAACAACTGTAGGTGTAAAATAAAATCCAAGTAATAATGGTGGCATCATTACAGACGATGTATTAAGTAACCCAGACCATAATGAATAAAGCGGAAAGTTTTTATATTTAATTAAGTTCAATTTCATATTACTAAAGCTAAGATACTCTATTATTTGTTTACCTTCCTCCCCCAAGGTTTTCCAAATTAATCTTCCAGTTGATAATACCTGTCCTGCTACTTGTCCTCCTATTAGTCCTCCAGCTTGCATTTTTCCGGTTAAACCAAATGATACTTGAGTCGCAGCTGTTACCAAACTCTGTGTAATCTGTTGAGTAGCTAATCGATTGAATTGTCTCTTTCTTGTATTCCAATAATTAAATGCTTGATAAAGACCAGTCATTAATAAACTAAGTGGTAAAAAAAATAGCCAAATCCTAAGTTCTGAAGCTCCCAATAAAATTGAAATCTGTTCCCTAAGTAATATAATAATGATTAAAACAAACATGCTGATAATAAAACAAATTAATACTGTTGATGCTAAAATATTTGCAGCATCCTTATCTTTTTTAGGAAGTACAATTGCTAATTCATATCTAAAGCAAGATACTACCGCTAAAATTGCTAAAATTGAACTAAACATAGTAAATAATCCAAAATCCTCTGGATCGTAAAGTCTTGTTAATATTGGGGATATTAATACTAGTAACACTTGTGCAAAAGTTGTTCCAGAAATTAGGGTTATTACATTCCTAAATAAACTGCCTGTAGGAATTTTCTTATTTAGTAAAATCCTTAATCTATTAATCACTTTCCAATATCCCTCATTTTACCCATCACTTTCCTTTAAGTGAATTCCTCTTGAAATCCATTGTTTGTTCGTTTAAAGTAGTCATAGAGAAGCCCCCTTCTTGGTTTTGTTTTTGACTTAGTCACCTATGACATTACCAAAAATGAGGCCTTTTTCAATGTTTTTTGACTTTCACCTTTTGGGAGAAAAACATTTTACTTCAAATTACTTGTCATAACTACATTTTTGGTCAATTTAGATTAAAGCTCTGAATAATTCAGGTTGTTAATTGATTTTTAATCTATTTTTAATAGTTTTTCTAAAAACCATATTGAAAAAACATGATTTATATTTTGATTTAAATATATATTTTCTACTGATTCCTTACTATTTATATTTTGTAATAGTTTTTCGGCTAATTGATTAAAGTTGTTATAATTACGTATATTTTGTTGAAAGTATTTATTTAATATATACATCATAAAATTTCTCATGCTTTTTGGTAGTACCATCTTCAACCTTTGTACAATCTTGTGTTTTGGTTGAAGTTTTGGAATAGATATGTCAAATTCATTAAAAA
>NZ_JBALOW010000026.1:8497-72798 GCF_036965085.1 Bacillus sp. JJ1532 | reverse complement strand
CTCATAAAATAGCATCTATTTGCCCTTCCCCATTACCAACTCTCATGTCTTTTTATCTATTTATCTATCATTAATAATCTTTTAAAATGGGAATATATTTACATTAACCAACACTAAAGGAGGCAAATGAATGAAGAAAAAGAAAGTAATTTATACAGGAAGTGCTTCTATATTAGCTGTTTCTGCAATAATCACAACAAACCCAGCTGAGGCAGCATCCGTTAGCGAAGTGGAAAAGCTAGTGAAGGCGGCAAGGGATGCGGGGACCATTTTAAAATGGGCGATTTCGATTGAAGGAAGTGCAGATGGGAAAACCCGGCCATGGGTTGCCTATAATAACGCAAAAGCGGCCTTTGATCAAGCAGTCAAAGCTGCGAACACATTACCGACAGCACAAAAAAATCGGTATTTAGCTGAGCTTGACGAACATGTGAAACTCCACATTAACCGAACGATGTATTATATTGATGCCATTACAGCTGGGGAAAAAATTAAGGCCAAGCAGCAGGCATTAATCCATCAACTAAATTTAAACCTGATTAATGATCAAACGGAATTGGCCTATCACGAGCTTTCAAGAGAAATCCGCAAGCAAGCCATTATGTTAGACCGTGTTTATGGAAAGTCAACACGTGACCTGATCCGCTCCCACTACAAGCAGTCTGCTGAGAAAGTGCGGGACAGCGCGATATATGCGGTTACGGTTAAAATTGAACTTGATTTAGCCCAAAGATCTATAGCAAGCGGCAATTTTTCAAAAGCAGAAACTCATCTCAGTGAAGCTCGAACATACTTGCCATATGTCAGCAATTCAGTGATTAAAAAAACATTAACCGATCGCCTTAATTCCATCTCTGCAACGTTCACCCCAAAAGTCGATAAAGTCAGTGCTGCCGAGCCAAAGCGGATTAAGGTTGTATTCAGCAAAGCGATGTTAGCTGGCACAGGATCAAACGGAGCCGAAAATTTGTCTAACTACTTTGTATCTGGCAGAGCCATTAAAAGCGTCAACCTCTCTGCTGATAAAAAGACAGCCGTTATCGAATTGCACGAACCGCTCTATCCTAATTCTTCTTACACGGTAACAGTGAAGAAAAATATCCAAACAGTCAACTACGAGTCTTTAGGGCAGAACGACTATGTCACCACTTTTACATTCTCTGACAAAATCAAACCAACCATCACGACAGTCAAAACCCAATCTAACGGGAATGTTGAGGTAACTTTTTCCGAGCTAATTGCCTTTAATTCACCTATTGCGATTACAATTGACGGCAAAGCAGTTAAATACAATCAGCTGAACAGTGATACAGACACGATCGTGGTCCCTAAATCTGAGCTTGACCGGATCAGCCTGCGAAAAGGGCGCTCCTATTCAATAGTCATAACTGGCGCAAGAGATTTAGTGATCAATACCCCAAATACAATGGACACCTATAGAAGCACTTTCCTATATAACCCAGCAGCCGACACCACACCTCCAGAAGTGAAATCTCTACAAGTAAAAGACGAAAAAACATTCACCATTGAATTTACCGAAACACTATCCAGTTTCACAGCGTCCAGCCATCTCACTATCAAAAAAGGCAACACAACGATTAAAACTGCTTCTGTAAAAGATATTTCAGACGGCAGCAAAACTAAATTCGACATTGAATTGCCTGCATCTGTTTATGGAACAAACGAAACATCCGTTAGATTAAACATCTCGGTCAAAGGCTATAAGGATCTGGAGGATAATACCGGAAAGACATATGACCGAACGATTACCATCAACAAGGATTTATCACCGCCACAATTTGTTCAAGCGGCTTACGATAAAAATAAAAATGAAATTCATATCACGTTTAATAAAACGTTAAAATCGGGGCTTCCAACTGCCAGCAAAATTAAAGTAACCGACCAAAACAATAAATCCGTACAGGCAACAGTCAGATCAAACGTAGATAACAAAATGATCTTGGATGCAAATGGCCTGTCAGACGGACTCCTAACCATTTCAGTCGCAGAAGGAGCCGTTAAGGACAATACAATTTCCCAAAATAACAATCGCGCCTTTACTACTTCTATTACGAAAAAGTTCGATCAAGATAAGCCAGAGGTTACTTTTTTTGAAACATCTGCAAATGGACAATTCAAGGCGTCATTTAATGAACGTGTCCAAGCACAGTCAGCCACTTCTGCAGCAAATTACCTGTTGAATGGAAGGCCGATTCCCGTCCATTCTGTGTTAACTATAAGCAATGATCTTCAGGAAGTCACCATAACATTTCCGGAAGGCACGATCCCTTCTACAACGAAATACAACATTACAGCAAGCGGCATAAAAGATTTATCCGACAACACGATGAATCCTTATACAGCCGCAATCACACTGGGCGATAATACAGAACCCGTCTTGACCGGAGCCGTCAAAAAAAATGATAACAAGATTTACCTTACCTTCTCTGAATCTATTTACTTAGAAAACAGCCATTCAGATTTCATTATTATTTTAGATAAAAAGCAAATCCCATTAGAAAACTATTCGATTACAAGAGGGGCCAATCAAAAAGAACTAATCATTCTTCCGGAAAAAGAAACGACCTTTGAAGGAAACAGCCTCACCATTCAAACAGCTGCCAAAACGACAATTAGAGATGAAGCATTTAATACACTTAAATCCGGTACAACGATTACTGTGAGGCAATAAATAGGTAAAGGATTTGTTCATCATGATGAGCAAATCCTTTTTTATCGGAAAATTACTTCTTAATTAAGAACAAATAATCTTGAAATATTCCGTATAACGAATTATAATAAAGTTGATTGTTCTATAAAAAGAACAAAAAGACATTCTTATAAAGGCGGTGTACCCATGACAAAAAAAATTTTAAACTGGACAGGCAATATTTTTCTAGCAATCTTAATTCTTCTTAGTCTTTCCTCAATATATTCTCTCTATCAATCAAAACAGAATCCTAATTATTTGCCATCTATCCTTGGTTTTAAGGTAATGACCGTATTGACAGGAAGCATGGAACCAAAATTAGAACCTGGTGATTTAGTAGCAGTTAAAGCCGTAGATCCTGAAAAACTAAAAGTTGATGAGATCATTACATACCGTAATAACGAAAACACTTTTGTGACTCATAGAATCATAGAATTAGTCAATCAGGATGGGAAAGTCTTTTTTCAAACGCAAGGAGATGCCAACAATATGGAGGATGAAGGCTTAGTTTCAGCCGAACAAGTAATCGGATCCGTACGCTTCCATATACCAAATGCTGGCTACCTAACAGATTTCATTAAAAGTCCCCCTGGTTTAATCATCATCGCAGCCATTTTCCTCGTTTGTATAGCCATAGGCATTAGTCAAAATTTCTTTTCAACCAATAGAAAAACACCGAAAAGCGAAATAAAAGCTTGAGATTCCTATGGTTTTTATAAAAAAAACGCCTAATAGGGAGGTGAATCTCTTAAATAGCTAGTTTGGCAAATATCAAACATTACCTATTATCAAAGGAGAGATGAACCAGTGAAGAAGAAGATTGGAATAAGTTTAATCGCAGTCATTTTTGTAGCGATTGCCGTTATGGGGACAGTTGCTTATTTCTCCAAAAGCTTTACAAGTGATAATAACACTGCGACCGCGGCCAGCTTCGAGGTTGAAGCTGTGAACTCAGAAGGGACAACCATCGGAGATGCACAATTTAATTTAGATGGAAAACTATACCCAGGAATGAAACCAGTTGAAGTGTATAGCTTCAGCATTAACAAAAACAATACAGAAGTACCTGTTCAATATAAAGTGAATTTAAATCCAAGCGGCAATTTATTCCCTGCAGATGGCACGACACCTATTAAACTGACACTGCAAAGAAATATGAACGGCGATTGGACAGATATCGATTACCAAACAGAATTTAAACCAGAAGCCGATGTAGAAAGCTTCAAAATTTTTGCCGAATGGCCACATGGGGAAAATGACATAGCGTTCCAAGGGATGACGGGGAACATTAAATTAGAAGTGGTCGCAACTCAGATTGTTGATGAGGAAGAGCCAGGCGAGCCAGAACCGGAGCCAGAGGATCCAAATGCTGAAAAAAGCACAGCCCAAATCACTTTATACAAAGATAGTACCTCATCCACAAACTTCATTGATTTTACAAACATCACAAATTTTAAACTAAAAAACAAACAGACAAGAAGAGAATATACAGTTGGAACAACACCTTCGAATCAGAAATACAATTACAAAATGAGTGATATTCCAGTTGGCGAATACACGATTCATTTCGATGCACCAGCTGGCGTGAGTGTGAAGGAAATTCAAATTGGCGATTCATATAAAGAAACCATTTATCATGCAGACACTAATCCTTTTGTCATTTCAAAAAGAGCAAATGGGCTATCTAACTATGTAAAAATTGTTTTAAAATCTGAACTAACATTAAAAGAAATCAAACCTTTAGAGGACCTGACAGTTCCGGCAAATATTACTTACAACGATTTTCTAGCAGCATTGCCAAAAAAGGCAACCATCGTAGACTCTGGGAATCAGGAGCATCAAGTCGACCTAAAGTGGGATGTTCGTCCGCTTAATTTTGATAATTATAAAAAGCCGGGTACTACAACTCTTTGGAGTGAATTCTTTAAATTGCCTGTGAGCGTATCGAATTCGGATCCAGCGCAGAGACTGGAAGTTACTTTGAAGGTGAATTTTCAGTAAGCCATAATGCAGTGTACCCCCATCACATCCGATGGGGGCTTTTTGTGTGATAGGCCCCTGTCCCCTCCTCCCTATAAAAAAATGCAAATAAGCTTGCTGTGAACGTTTGATTAGAATCCCCAGAACATTACTCCGGCTACATATTAATCAAACGTTTGATTAAAACATTTTTCCTGTTATCCCTACTAATCAAACGATTGATTAGATCTTTTCAATCTTCATCACACTACCCCTCAACCGTAATAGTTCTAAACTTTTAGGAAACAATATCCTTATAATTAGTCAACAGAGTTTGAGGGATGAAAATGAACAAACAATTAATTCAAGCCATTCAAGAGCATGCACGTCCATTTAATGAACTAGGGGATTTAGACGTTCTTATTAAAAGAATTAACGGTGAAAAGTATGTCCTGCTGGGAGAATCGTCTCATGGAACCTCAGAGTTTTATAAAATTCGAGCTGAGCTTACAAAGAGACTCATTGCGGAAAAAGGATTTACCTTTATCGCCGTTGAGGGCGACTGGCCGGCCTGCCAGCAGGTTAACGAGTATATTAAAGGCTGGGACAACACATATTCCCGTGCTAGAGAAGTTTTGCAATCCTTTAACCGTTGGCCGACTTGGATGTGGGCGAATGAGGAAATGATTGAGCTGATCGAATGGCTAAGGGACTATAATCGAAAGCAGCCTCGGGGTAAACAAGTCGGCTTTTACGGGATTGACCTGTACAGCCTTTGGGAATCGATGGATGGAATTATGAAGTTTTTAAAGGAAACGAATTCCTCGGGTATTGAAGCTGTGCGAGAGACTTTCGCCTGCTTCGAGCCATTCAATCGGCAGCCCGAAAAATATGGCGTGTCGGCCGCCTTTTACGGAGAAGACTGTCGGGAGGAAGTCATCAAGCTGTTAACCGAAATCTCTTCAAAAAGAAATACTTATTCAGATCATGAAGAAAGTGGATTAAATCTCGAGGTCAATGCCCTTATCACGGCAAATGCAGAAAATTATTACCGAACGATGATCGTCCATGACAATGAATCGTGGAACATCCGTGACCGCCATATGGTTGAGGTTCTGAATCGAATTATGGCTTTCTTCGGAAATGAGGCAAAGGGAATTGTCTGGGAGCATAATACTCATGTCGGTGATGCCCGAGCCACAGATATGGCGGATGCAGGAATGGTGAACGTTGGGCATTTACTGCGAGAACAGGAAGGCGAGGAAAACGTCTTTATTGTTGGCTTTGGCACACATCGCGGTTCCGTGATTGCCGCTCATCGCTGGGGTGATCATTTTAAAAAAATGATGACTCCTCCCGCTAAAGGTGGGAGCTGGGAAGATCTGATGTACAAAGCTGGGCCGAAGGATAAAATAATCTTGTTTAATGATGAGAATAGGCATTTATTTAATCAAACGATTGGTCATCGTGCAATTGGCGTGGTTTATAGTCCGGTGAATGAACATTATGGGAATTATGTGCCGTCAAGGATGTCGGAACGGTATGATGCGTTTGTTTATGTGAATTGCACGAATGCCCTGAAACCACTTGATGTTAAGGAAGAGGCGGGTGTTTTATAGATGAGGCGGGTGGACCTACACATTCTTCCCATCTTTCCGTTTTATTTTCCATGTACTAAAGTGCTATGAACTCCTTATAGTAAGGGTTTATTATGAAATTTCATCAAACACGTACTATGTGCCCTTCATGACTCTCGTATGAGGGGCTTCCTTAACAAAATGCGCTCTATGACCCTTCATAGCTATCGTTTGAGGCTGCTTCTTATCAAAATGCGCCCCTTATGCTGTAAAACTAAATCCTGGCGGTGACAGTGCACCGCCAACTATTCCAGCATTTCGAATTTAATCTTACAGCCTCTACGAAGCTGGGCAACTTTCCAGAGGTCTTCTTTTACTATTTTTCCAATGGTTGAATAGCCGCCAATAGTTTGGGCGTCTGCCATTAATATGATCGGCTGACCGTTATTAGGGACTTGAATGGTGCCAAATTGTGTAGCTTCAGAAAGAATGTCACTTCCATTAATAAATGTAAGTGAAGGACCTTCAAGGAGATACCCCATCCTATCCCCGCTCTTCATTTGGTATGCTGACTGTAAAAATTCATTTAAGCTTTCCAGACTGAATCGATCTAGATGCGGGCTCGGCCAAACTTTTACAGTCAGTTCTTCAGAATAAGCGGGAATATATCTTGGCCGGAGACCTCTATTGAACTTTCTGCTTTTTACCACCTTGGCATATACAATCATTTCCTTTTTTAGCTGTGAGCCCAGCTGACCTTTTGGATATGCCGATGTACTGCCCAATAGTTCTTCAGCATAAAGTCCGTCTTCTGGAATGAGATAAGCGATCGTTCCGCTGATCGGTTTTGTCAGCTTCAGAATCTGCCCTTTATATACATTAAAGGATTTCCAGAGAGGTGCTGACATACCGTCAAGCATGGCCCCTAAATCTGCACCGGTAATCACCACTCTATGATCAGACAATACCTCCAATTCCATTCCGCCTAAAAAAACCTCGAGTGCTGGGGCATTTTCATGATTACCCAGAATATAGTTTCCCATATGATAAGCATGGAAATCCATCGCCCCAGAAACAGGCACACCGAAACGCTGGTAACCAGTTCGGCCCTTATCTTGAATGGAACCATAAACCCCTGCTTTCTTCACTTTAAATAGTGGAATCATATCTCTTTCCCTATCGCTTCAACAAGGACTCCAGCTTTTTCTAAGGCTTTTCGAATAAGCATGGTATGATGGGCAACATGATCACCATCGCCATGAAGGCAAATCGTATTCGCTTTCATAGGCAGCCATTGGCCTGATTGGGTTTTTACCCGCTCGTTAAATATGATTTCCTTTACTTGCTCGAAGATGTCATCGAACGATTTCAGAACTGCATTTGGCAGAAGCCTTGAACACAAACGCCCATCATCCGAGTATAGCCGATCTGCGAATGCTTCTGAAGCCGTTTTCAAGCCAACCTTTTGACCTGCTTTTATTAATTCACTATTAGTTAATCCGAACAAGTACACATCAGCCGAAGAATCGTAAACAGCTTCAGCGACAGCCTCTGCAACTGCAGGATTGTCCGCTGCTGCATTATAAAGGGCACCATGAGGCTTCACATGCTGAAGAGGAACACCATAAATATCACAAAAAATACGAAGTGCGCCAATTTGGTAAACTACACAATTGTAGATTTCACGCGCAGTCATCTGCAATGCTCTGCGCCCAAACCCTTGAAGATCTGGATATCCTGGATGAGCACCAATCCCAACTCCATGCTCCTTCGCTCTTTTCACAGTCTCTTCCATGACATTAAAATCACCAGCGTGAAAACCACAGGCAATATTTGCAGATGTTATATGACGGAAGAGCTCTTGGTCTTCACCAATCTTAAAAGTTCCAAAACTTTCTCCGACATCAGCATTTAAATCTATGTGCATAACGGCACCTCCTTATTGTTAAAAAATTTTATCTGTCAGCCGTTAATGAATAAATGATGAAACAAATTTAAGTCATTTCCTGATAATTAACCAATATTTCGGCATGAAACTTTACCCATGCTAAATCTTTTCCATGAACTGTTCCGTTAATCTGCGACAAAACTTTTTATCTCTTCTGGATCCTCTTCCAATCGCTTCTTGATCTTGTCATACTCCGCCATTGAAATGGGCAAAAATTCAAGCTGATCGCCAGCCTGAATAAAAAACGGCTCCGAACGGTCAGGTAAATACAGATCAAGCGGTGTTCTCCCGATTATATTCCACCCACCAGGAGATTCTAACGGATAGATCCCCGTCTGATTATTTCCTATGCCTACTGTCCCTTTTGAAACCTTCGCACGGGGAGTATCCAGCCTTGGCGTTGCTAATTTTTCATTCAATCCGCCTAAATAGGGAAAACCGGGTAAAAAACCAATCATATAAACGGTATATGTTTGATGAGCATGCAGGTAGATAATTTCTTCCTTACTTAATTGCGTGTGTTTCATTACTCTTTCTATATCTAAACTAAACTCGTCATCATAGCATACCGGAATATGCAGATTTCTTATTTTATTCTCCGTTTCCTCTACACTGCAAAGCTCCCATTTCGTTAGCAGACGTTTTATATCATTGTTGGGATTTTTCATTTCCTTTTTATAATAAACGGTAACCGCGTGATAGCTTGGGACTACCTCTTCGATCAATGACCCTGAATCTCGTTCAACAGTCATACAAAATTTTCGTACCTTCTGAAAGGTCTCACTATCAATATTTTGGCCGAAGCAAAACCGAATGCTGTTCTCTCCAGTTACCATTGCTTCGGGAATATATTTTTGCAGATTACTCATTTTCAGATAACACTTGAATACAAGTGAGAATGGCCTTTTTTAAATCTTCGTGGGACCAGCTTGGAATCTTTCCGTGCTGGATTGCCAGCTCATGGGATGCAGGTATATGAATAAAACCGGAAGGCATTTGACGTTTATTCAAGCTCGCAAAGTGCAGGCTTTGATACATTACATGATTACAAAGATATGTCCCAGCCGTATTAGAGACTTCTGCTGGAAGCCCTTCCTCTATCAGGCGATTCACCATCTTCCGTATAGGAAGGGTTGTCATGTAGCCGTCTGCTCCTTCCTCCTGTATGACTTCATCTACTGGGATATTGCCGCTATTATCTGGCTCGCCGTCATTCACATTAATGGCAATACGTTCGGGTGTTATTTTATAGCGCCCTCCTGCTAATCCTAAAGAAATGACTGCGTCCGGCTGAATTTTCTCTAAATGGGCTAAAAGCTGCTTTCCGGAGTTTTTGAAGTCAACTGTCAAAACCTCGCTATGAATCTTGTAATTTCCAACCTCTTTTTCATGCAATTCTTCAACAATACGCATTGTTGGGTTAATAGAAAATTTTAAAAACGGTTCAAATCCAGTGAGTAATAATGTTTTCATAGAAAAACTCCCTCTCATTATGAAAGTCGAAGTGGGCGTCTCCGTGCTAATCCAAGCCCGTTCTTGTTATGGCGTTCCACATCAATCTCTGCCTTTTGAAGAGCCTCCAAAATGGCTAAGTCAAATAAAATATGTGCTTCAATACAGCTTTCGAGAACCTCACCATACACAGTTTCATCCGCAGCTTCAGAGATAACCTCAGCTGCAATCCACTCAGGGTATCTTGTAATTCCGATTGTTGAATAGCTTGGGGCAACATCCGACTGCCGATAAAAATGAATACCAGGAACCTCTTCGATTGGAAAAACTTTTGGCAGCCATTGGTTGCCGTACTTTTTAAAGCGTTCCTTCCAGTACTGATTTTCCTCTTCAATCTTTGTACCTTTGATCCAATGGCTAATTCGATTAGCAATCACATCTAAATTTACTTCATGCGTTGGCCGGAATTCTCCTTTTGATAATCTTCCAATTCCGTATATTTTCGCACTTGGCAGAAAATATGAGACAGGAAAGCGCGGCGGGCTATTATAACCCGCAAAAGGCTGGACCCATTCATGTGAAGGGATGCCATGATCATCAATGATGATATCCGGGGCCCATCTTCGCAAAATCTCTGGATATATATTTGCCTCTCCAAATACAGTTTCATGGAAACGAACGAGAGAATATTCCAAGCCCACTGCATTATATCTTGCTGCATGGTGCTTCCATTCCGGGTGCTCTTCCGTAAGTTTTAGCATTAATTCGTGCCCATCAGGATTTGCAAGAGGAAGAATAACAATGTTCATATCCTTTAATAAATGATCAAAATGCCCGTCGGCCCGTTCTAATAATTTTAATACAGCAGGCGTACTCGAAACCTCGTTGGCATGGTGACCAGCCTCAATAAAAATGGTTTTCTTAAATAGAGACATTTTCAAAGGAGAATAAAACTCTTCACCTGCATCAAGGAAACATTCAAAAACAGGAATTGGATGACCACGGTAAGAATGGTCGGGATACAAAATCCGATACTGACGCTGATGGCTGATCCAATCTTGCACATCCTTATGAATATGCTGTGAAGGAAATTCAAAAGCTTCTACTGGACGTGTTATTTCCTCATGCCCATTTGTCATGATAGCCTTAAAAAGATGTCCTTCACGATTAAACTGAATAGATGTCGTTGTCCATTGCTCTATTTGTTTATCTTCCCAGCTATAGACTCGAATTAGCGCCTTAGGCTTCTCTCTATACGTTACATGCATGAACGGGTGAACTCCGCCGGGAGCGTCAAATGACTTCCCTTCAAGCTCTAGTCCCATATGGGCAAAGTAGTCCAGTGTATTAAAATAAAGATCCTCATGCAATGCTTCAAGGGAGGATACACGTTCTTCATCAATGGATAATTTTCTTTCTTCCTCACTCATCCATACGTCTATTTCTATACGGTCAAATAGTGGGCGGTTATGCCCTTGGCCTGGACGATAACTAGAAACCTCACGCCTAAGACTAGGCAGCACTTCGAGCATATAGAAACGATAAAAGCGTTCCCTGTCGGATTGAACAATATGTTCAATTGGTTCTTCCCCAGATTTCAGTATTCGTACAGCGCTTGAACTTGGATAAACACTATGCTTTTCGTCTACATATGGGAGCTTTGAAACAGGTACGTCCAAATACCCCATTAAATATTTTTCACCTGACTTGCCAATTCGATAGACTTCATAGGTGTGTTCAAGGCCATCCTCTAACGCATATTGAACCAACTCGGCTTTCAGGCCGATTTCCTTTTCTATATATTTGTCAAGGGGATACAATTCCTGAATCCAGCGAATAGGCAATTCAAGTGCATTTTTACCTGCTTGTTTTTGAACTTTTATTTCAATGCCTTGAATTCCTTCATCTTGTATCTCTGAGTCTATAAATTCCGGCAAAACTTCCTCAATAAACCAATGAAATCCCGTTTTGAAAGCAGAGCGAATAGTTATGGATTTTATTTGGGGAAAATGAAGCTGCCACTCTTTCTCTAAGGCTTTTCGAACTTCCAGTGGTTCTGATAAATAGATTTCGATATTTGCACCTTCAAGGTCTTTTTCATTTGCTAAAACCTCAAAAGCTCTGTCCGCTTCCCATTCATCTGTCCAATTCATTTCAAACAAAAGCGAGGGCTCTGTTTTTTGAGATAATTTATGCTCCTGCTCCCAGTATCCAAATTCCCCTCCCTCACTCCAATGTTTTGCCCGTGCAAGATGATAAATGGCAGCCGGAAGGTTAGTTTTATTCCCTGCTAAACGTAAAGTATTCGGATACGGCAGTTCTAACATCATATTGGAACCTTCCGTCACTTGAAACTGTAAAGCGGCATCTGCATTTCCTGTAATAGGAAACTCGATTTCGGTAGAATACATAGCTCCCCTAGCAGCTAAATGACTAAGCTCACGCAAAAGTTCAGGTGTCCACAATAAGTCTTCAACGTCAATATTCATGCTGAATGCTTTAGAAGGGGACGCCTCACTAATCTTTCCTATACCAGAGAAGCTCCAAAAGTCTGCTAAACTATTAATTTTAGGATAAGTATTATGACAATCTTTTCTAACAGCTAAAGTCGGAATAATTGTCTGCCCGCTATAAAGTCTGCCATCTTTCAATTCAATTCTAGAACTTTTCTCAGTTATTAATTCAGGTTCCATGGAGGCTAGAAGCTTAAGCAAGGTCGAAAGCTCTATTTCATCTTTATAGCTGACAACAAGATGCTGATTCACTACCCTTATTGCTGTGAATAATTCCGAGTGTTCAAAATCCATTTGAATAGCTTTATCACTTTTTTCAAAGAAATGGAAGGAGAGGGATGTTGTTTCAAACCCCAACCGGCCACAGAAGTCTATTAAACCTTCTGGGACAAGATGATCAGGCAAGTTAATATAAATCGATGTACTATCAACAACTCCATCGCCGTTTTTATCACGCAATAGACCTTCTTTCGACCAAAGCGCAAGAATATTCTTCACTTGTCCTCACCTACAATTTCATATTTGGATCGAATTTATCTCTGAGCCAATCTCCTAATAAGTTAAAACCCAATACGGTCAGCATAATGGCAATACCAGGGAAAGTAGCTGTCCACCAAGCAGTCGTGACATAGTTTCGGCTATCTGCAAGCATTCCGCCCCAAGATGGAATGGTTGGGTCCACTCCCAAACCTAAGAATGTTAGTGAAGCTTCCAATAAAATAAATTCTGCAATATACATCGTTCCTAGTACGAGAATCGAGGATAACACATTTGGCAAAATATGCTTCCAGATAATAGTAAAGTGAGTTCCACCAATCGCCTTAGCTGCATGAATATATTCTTGTTCTTTCAAGGAAATTACTTCTCCCCTGATTAACCGGGCGAAACCTACCCAGTATGTTAACCCGAGAATGATGATAATCTTCCAAATTCCTGTACCGAGCACACTCATAACGACAATGGCGAACAGAATAAATGGAAAGGCCAGTTGGATATCTGCCACACGCATTATAAAATCATCTAGCCATTTTCCAAAGTAGCCTGAAATAAGCCCAAGGACAGTACCAATAACCAATGAGATTAAAACACCGAAAAATCCAACCATTAATGAAATTTTCGCCCCGTAAATGATGCGGCTAAACAAGTCCCGGCCAACTTGGTCTGCGCCAAGAAAATAAACAGACTTACCTGTTTCATCTGCCCAAGATGGCGGAGCAAGACGGGATGTCAAGCTTGCCTTTGATGGATCAAATGGAACAATCCATTGGGCAAAGAGTGCTGCCGATAAGCTTAGAACGACAAGGATGATTCCAGCAAACCCGGCAGGATTTTTTTTAATAAAGCGCCAAAACCGTTTTAATAATGATTTTTTGGGGCTTACTTGCTGCTCTGGTGTTTGTTCGAGCTGTAAGGATGTCATGAACGGCCACTCCCCCCGATTTTTATTCTCGGATCAATAAACGTGTAGCTTAAATCAATAATCAGATTGACTACTACCATAACAATTGCTAGAAAAATAACTCCGCCTTGAATAACCGGATAATCCCTTTGATTGATGGCATCAATAATTAACCGGCCAATTCCTGGCCAAGAAAAAATCTGTTCAACAATAACTGTTCCTCCTAGTAGTGCACCAAATTGAAGGCCAATAAATGTAACAGTAGGCAATAATGCATTGCGGAAGGCATGTTTTATGATTACAGCCAGATCACTTATTCCTTTCGATTTTGCGGTTGACACATATTGCTTATTTAATACCTCGAGCATAGAGGATCGGACTAGTCTGGCCAAAATCCCCGATAATATCATACCCAATGTAATAGAAGGAAGAATGAGATGCTTGAAGCCCTCAAAGCCAGAGGACGGCAGCCATTTCAGGTTTACGGCAAAAATAAGGATGAGCATAATACCTAACCAGAAATTCGGAAAGGAAATACCAATTAAGGAGAAAATACGCCCAAAGAAATCAACACCCGTTCCCCGTTTAACTGCTGATAAAATACCTATTGGGAACGCAATAATAATTGCAACAGCCATTCCGCCAAAAGCAAGAGCTAACGTAGCACCAATCCGTTCCTTGATCAAATCCATTACAGGCATTCCGCTCCTGAACGATTCCCCAAGGTCAAACGTAATTAGCCCCTTCAAAAATATCCCATATTGTACATACAGCGGTTTGTCTAGTCCAAGATTGGCTCTCACCTCGGCTATCGCCTCTTTTGTAGGCTCCCCTGCCTGGAACATGACAGAAACAGGGTCCCCAGTCAGCCGAATGGAGAAGAAGATAATTAACGATATAGCGAAAATAACTAAAATGGTGTGAAACAATCTTCGAATAACATAAGCTATCATTTTTGTCCCCCCTTGAAGGCGTGTTTATTGTTCAATTAAAACAGTTTGGATGATATAGATTAAAAGAAAGAGATAGCATGAGATTCATACTATCTCTTTCTGTCAAAGACTTGCATACACAGAATCTGTTTTTTATTTAACAGAAACCTCTTCTAGTCGCATACGATCCTCATGTGGAGGCTGGAAGTTTTGAACTCTTTTGTTAACAGCATATAAATCAACAGCCGAATATAAATTCAGTTCAGTTGCTTCATCATAAAGTAATTCTGTTAGCTCCTTGAAGATTGCTTCACGTTCTTCCTTGTTGATAGACGTACGCTGTTTGCGAAGAAGCTCTTCAACCGTTTCATTTTTGTAAGACGGATTCCATTGTTCACCTTCGTAATACATTAAATAAGCTGTGTTATCGAAATCAAGTGTCCATCCGCCCCAGCCTTGACGATACATATGACCAGCTTTAGCATTTGGAATTAAATCTGAAATTAATGTTGTATTATCAACACTATTAATATTTACCTTTAAGCCTACTTCCTCTAAGAAGAATGAAACAGCTTGAGATATCTCTTTAAAGTTTCCATCATTACCAGGGATGAATAGGTCAATGGCAGTTCCTTCTTGTACTCCAGCTTCTTTTAATAACTCTTTCGCTTTTTCAGGATCATAAGGGTATGGCTTTAAGTCAGGATTGTTTCCGAAAGAAAGCTCACTTTGGAACGTACTGATTGGTTTTCCGTACCCGCCAAGAATTTCGTCGATGATCGCCTGCTTGTCCACTGCATAGTTGATTGCCTGTCTAACAAGTTTGTTATCAAACGGTTTTTTTGACACATCAAATCGTAAAGAGAAGGCAGTTGGTGTACCGACATCTTTTAGCTCTAAGAAATCAGTGCCTTTTACTGTTTCAGCCTGCGCTACTTCGACACGCTTCATAATATCAATTTTGCCTGTTTGCAATTCTGCTAATCTTGTAGATGCTTCAGGAATTACTTTATAGACAACTTTGTCTAGCTTCGGTAATCCTTCTTTCCAGTAATCAGCGTTCTTTTCTAGAACAATTTCTTGGTCACGTTTGTAGCTAGTCATTTTAAAAGAGCCAGTTCCTACTGGATTGTTATTGAAGTTCTCGTCCCCTTTTTCCTGTATATACTGAGGCGGTACAATGACTGCCCCGTATCCAGCCAGCTTCGTTAATAGAACAGGATCTGCATTT
Source organism: Bacillus sp. JJ1532 (assembly GCF_036965085.1). Taxonomy (NCBI): domain Bacteria; kingdom Bacillati; phylum Bacillota; class Bacilli; order Caryophanales; family Bacillaceae; genus Bacillus; species Bacillus sp. JJ1532. The sequence goes on along the minus strand of NZ_JBALOW010000026.1, from coordinate 57,077 downwards.
TTTAAATTAAAGTTCACTGTGAATTCATCAACAACTTCAACCTTGTCAATAGAAGTATAGTTCGAATATTGCGGTCCTTTTTGACCTTCTTCACCTAGCAAACGATCAAAAGTAAATTTGACAGCTTCAGCATTGAACGGTTCTCCATTATGAAACTTAACACCTTGACGAAGCTTGAATTGCAATGTTTTGTCATCTAAATACTCCCAGCTCTCAGCAAGACCTGGCTGCAGTTCTAAATCCAAATTACGGTCTACAAGTCCTTCAAATACGGAAGTGGCAATTGTACTCCAATCTAAAAGGAATGTATCAATTGGATCCCAGTTTTGCGGATCGCCAGAAACACCAATAACGATTTCATTGCCGCGGTCTTTTGCCGGATTTTCTCCACTGCTCTTACTTGGGCTTGTGCTAGCCTCATCTTTCCCGCCGCCTGAACATGCAGTAAGAACGAGTGTAAAGGCCAAAAATAGTGCAAATAATGCTGAAAATTTCTTTTTCATTCCCTGTTTCCCTCCTGTTATTGTTCTATTTTTATTTTTTCTCCATATGGATATGGATGGTTACAACCAATTTCTTTTGATATTCCAGCAGCTGCCTCCCAAAGCGGTCCTAAAATAGGCTGGACTTTATCCCTTGGCAATGAAGTGGAAAATCCTGCAATACTAATTGAATACGGAACCGAACCAGACCGGTCAAATATAGGGACGGCAATCGATACTGTACCTTCTTCTAACTCAGAATCGCTGTATGAAAACCCATCTAGCTTTGTCTGTGCAATTAACTTAAGCACTTCCTCTTTTGTTTTCGGCGTTTGACTGGCATAGTTAGTTAGGGGTTTCTCCAATACCTTTTCTATCATTTCCTCCGGCAAATAAGTGAGAAGCATGCGCGTACACGCACCCGCATAAAGTGGGGCATGCCGCCCAACCTTTGTGTACAGGCGAACAGGCCGCGTACTTTCCACTTTTTCAATATAGACACCTTCATATTGGTCACGGATGACTAGCTGAACAGCCTCATTAAATGTTTCCTGAAGTTTCTTCATATAAGGGATAGCTACCCGGCGAATTTCAAATCTTTCTGCCACTCTTTCTCCCATTTCAAGAAATTTCAGGCCTAATCCGTAGCTTTCGCCATCAACCACTAAACCATCTTGCTGAAACGTTATTCGCTGCAAATATCCAAGTTCAGTAAACGTTCTTAATAAGCGAAAGGCTGTTGCTTTTGGAATTCCTGAATGGTTGGATATTTCGTCAAGCCGCCAATAAGGCTTCTCTTCTGTAAAATAATCTAGTAAATTCAAAGCTTTTTCTAATGTTTTACTCATGCGAAGTCACCAGCTGTTTCTGATTTTTTTCGGCCCCTTCGTACAAATGGCAAGAAACTGCGTGGTTATTACGGATGGCCTGTAATGATGGCCGTTCTGTTTTACAGATATCCATACAAGAAGAACATCGTGGATGGAATGTACAGCCATTAGGCGGATTGGACGGGCTTGGGACATCCCCGGTTAAAATGATCCTCTTTTTCTTATGCAAAGGATGCGGACTAGGCAGTGCTGATAGGAGCGCCTCTGAATAAGGATGCAACGGTTCATTATATAAACTGTTTTTCTCAGCAATTTCTACCATCTTACCGAGATACATGACTCCAATCCGATCACAGAAATGTTTCACAACACTTAAATCATGTGAGATAAAGATATAGGTGAGCCCGAATTCTTTTTGTAAGTCCTTCATTAAATTTAAAACCTGTGACTGAATCGAAACATCCAATGCTGAAACAGGCTCATCAGCAATAATTAGTTTTGGCTTTGAGATTAGTGCCCTTGCAATGCCAATTCGCTGACGCTGCCCACCTGAGAATTCATGTGGAAAACGAGTAAGCTGGGCTGCCGTCAAACCAACTTGATCAGCTACTTCAAGGAGTCTTTTTTCCCGCTCATCGCGATCAGTCACACCGAAATTAATAAGCGGTTCTTCAATAATATTTTTGACCTTCATTCGGGGATTAAGGGAAGCAAAAGGATCTTGAAACACAATTTGGATATCTTTCCTTAACAGTCTCATTTCACTTTTATTAAGCTCAGCGATATTTCTCCCTTGAAAAAAGATATTTCCCTCGGTTGGTTCAAGAAGTCTGAGAATGGTTCTGCCCGTGGTGCTTTTTCCGCAGCCTGACTCTCCGACAATCCCAAAGGTTTCACCTTGCTTTACTTCAAAAGAGACTCCATCTACTGCCTTCACATGTTTCATAGTTTTATTTCCGAACACTCCTCCTTTAATAGGAAAGTGTTTTTTCAGATTTTCAACCTTTAATAATACGTTACTGTCCAGTGCTGTCATGTTGCGGTCACCTCCGATTCACCATGTTCATAAATCCAGCATTTCACCTTTGAACCATTATCCATTTCAAATAACGGAGGAACTTCTTTGCATCTGTCATGCGCAAATGAGCATCTTGGTGCAAACCTGCAACCAGCAGGCATTTTACCCGGAGCTGGAACAATTCCAGGAATGGAAGATAGATATTCTTTCTGTTCATTAATATCCGGCAATGAGGCTAGAAGCCCTTTCGTGTAAGGGTGCCGAGGATGATCGAAAAGATCAACAACTTGCGACTCTTCTACAACCTCTCCCGCATACATGACAATCACTCTGTCACACATCTCCGCTACAACCCCAAGATCATGAGTGATAAGAACAATGGACATGTGCAGCTGTTCTTGCAATTTCTTCATTAATTCTAAGATTTGCGCCTGAATTGTTACATCGAGAGCCGTTGTAGGCTCGTCTGCTATAAGGACTTCCGGATTACAGGAAAGAGCCATTGCAATCATCACTCTTTGACGCATCCCTCCAGAAAGCTGGTGAGGATATTCATTCAGTACTTGTTCCGGTCTTGGGATACCGACAAGTTTAAGCATTTCCAAAGCGCGGCCTCTCGCCTCTTTTTTCGAGATGCTTTCGTGGTTTAAAACCATTTCATTTATTTGATCCCCAATCCTGTGGACCGGGTTCAATGAGCTCATTGGCTCCTGGAAAATCATCGAAATCTTTTTCCCGCGGATTTTCCTCCAATCCTTCTTGGCGAAATCCTTGAAATTTAGGCTGCCGAGGCGAATATTTCCTTCAAGCCTCTCAACGCCTGGAGGTAAAAGACCCATTAATGAAAGAGACGTCATACTTTTTCCGCAGCCCGATTCTCCAACAATTCCAAGTGTTTCACCTTTATGGAGGTGGAAGCTTATTCCATTCACAATGGCTATCTTCCGATTATCTTCATCTTTAATCCCAACTTTTAGCTCGTCTACTTCTAAAACTTTTTGAACCATTATGACACTCCTAACGGTTTCATTTTTTGAAATGCAATTTCATTTTTTGATAATTTAAATATTACATAAGAATCTATGAATTTTCAATAGTTTTTAATTAATAAATATTAATTGATTGATATAATAAGGGGAACCCTCTTGTTTTTTTATTCATGCATAAAAGTTGTACGAAGATGGTGAAATTGCAGAGGAGTTGCTTTAATATCCTCATTAATCATAGTGGTTGTCTGAAAAGTAGTAATCCCCTAAAAAGTAAAAATGTATTATGTTGATATATCAAAACTTTAAAAAATATAAGGGGCATTCAAAAGTCCGAAATACGATTTTCTGGATTCTCCCTTTGGTTTCTCTGCTTGGTTTTGCAGGAATAGCGGTCGTAAGTGTGGATGGATTGACCGTACATCAGCAAGAGCGTAATTGCCAAAGCAACCTTTATATTGACGTAACCCCTTTAAATCGATATGATAATAAATAATTTCATAATTGCTAATCTTCTTATCAAGAGAGGTGGAGGGACTGACCCTGCGAAGCCTCGGCAACCAGCATATGTATGCACGGTGCCAATTTCAGAGGAATGATCACAATTCCGAAGATGAGAAGGTGGAACGGATTTTGTTATTTCATTCTTGCTCCCCCTTCTGTCTTTATATGCAGAGGGGGTTTTTTATTTTTCCATCTATGGCAATTTGCCTTATTCATAGCAAATTGACTACAAATTAACAGGAGGAATGCATACATGTCAGCCATTCATATTGCATTATTAGGATACGGTACCGTTGGGAAGGGTGTCTATCAGACTGTCCAATCACATCAGAAGAAGCTCCAAGCCCTATTTGGGAAAGAAGTGAAAATCGCTGGAATTCTTGTGAAAAATGTATATAAGCATAAGAAACCAGATGAAGATGTTCTTTTAACCGATGATTTCGAAAAAATCATTACACTTGAACAGCTTGATGTTGTGATTGATGCCATTGTTGGAAAAGAGCCAAGCTTTTCCTATTTGCAGCAGGCGATTAAACGGGGCTGCCGAGTTATTACGGCTAACAAGGAAATGTTTGCCCATCATGGGGAGCAATTAAAACAGTTAGCAAGTGAAAATGGTGTTTCGCTCGGCTTTGAAGCAACGGTCGCTGGCGGAATTCCTGTGATCCAAACACTTAAGCAATTGTTGAATGTCAATAACATCGAAAAAGTTCAAGGTATTCTTAACGGAACCTCTAATTTTATTTTGACAAAAATGAGAGAAGAAAACTTACCATTTGCTTCAGCATTGAAGCTAGCCCAGGAAAAAGGCTATGCTGAAGCCGATCCGACAAATGATGTAGACGGCTATGATGCCTTCTACAAAGCGGTGATCTTATGTGAGCTTGCATTTGGGGAAGCACCGAACTGGGATGATTCGATCAGAGAGGGAATTCGAGGAATCACTCCTGAACAAATTGAAATCTTTTCTTCATTAGGGTTTCGATTTAAGCATGTCGCCTCGATTGAACGGACTGCTAATGGAGTTTTATGCACCGTAAAACCTGTACTTGTAAATGAACAGCATCCCTTTTACCATGTGGAAGGTGTCCAAAATGCTGTTTCCATTGACGGGGATATTGTTGGGAATATTAGCCTTCAAGGTCCAGGGGCGGGAATGCTTCCAACAGCAAGCGCGATAATCGAGGACTTGGCACATATCAATAAAGAAAGCTCACCTCGGGCATATACCAAACAAAAGATAGAAGGAAATGAGGCTCCTACTCTTTCTTTTTGGGCAATCGGCGGTGATGTAAATGCCTCGATTCTGCCCACTCCTATTGAAGTAATTGAAAGAATTCATCCAAATGTATTAATCGTTCGAGCACCTGAAGAGGCCATATACGCGATTCATTTGCCAAATGTGCATGTCTATCAAATTCTTGGGGATGTGGCGTTTAGGGGTGTGGTTGTGAGTTAGGAATAGTTGATTTTTGAATTAAAAACAGGAGGGACACTTTAAGCTGTTGCTCCTGGTTTTTAATTTTGAGTGATGAATGAATTTCATAATTTCAATCCCTTGTCTCCCAAGCAATTCAAGGCATGAAAAAAGGAGCACCTCCCCAAATTCTTGTATAATGTAAGTGATTAATTAAGAACATTTTTATCTTTACCCCCGCACTAACTTTCACTTATTTGATGAAGCTTATCCTTTAAGAATGGATAAAGATCGACAGCCAAATGAATGTTTAGAAATTGGTGACTATCCGAAAGGTTTGTTGAAAGTATTTCTTCGATTCTTTTTAATCGATAGGTGAGCGTATTCGTATGGACATGGATGGATTCCGCTGCTTCTTTTGCATTTTGGTTATGTTCAAAATAGGCGAAAAGCGACGGGAGTAACTCACCTTTTCGGGCTTGGTCATAAGCTATAAGCGGGCCGAGCACTTCGTTGAGGAAATCAATGAGATCCTCCTCTGAATTTTGGAAAAGAAGCCTGTGAACACCGAGGTCTTTATAACTGATGACTTCCCCTTTTTTCCCATAGCTATGAAGAATTTGAAGACATTTTGCTGCTTCCTGCATGGATTTGGATGCCTTCAATAAACTCGAATGAATTCTTCCAATCCCAATAGAAATGGTCGTTCCCCAATTTTTCAAATGAATTTCCTGCTGAAAGTTCGATATGAGCTGCTTAACCTGGTGAAGCGCATAGGTGCTCGGCACCTTTGACTGAAAGGTTAAAAGAAGAACAATTTGATCTTGACTGCCTACGGCAATCCCATTCAAATTATTATTTGAAAGCGCACGATTTGCCATTTGAACGAGATGGCGAGTAATGCTGTTTCGCTTTTGCTTGTTATCTAATTCGTCAATTCGTATAATGAGCGTCATGTAGTCAGCCATTGGGTCAAAATTCATCTGTTTTGCCTTTTGTAAAATAGAATGATTCATTTTACCAGAAAACAAAACATCAATAAATTCTTCGTTTAATCTTTCCTGTGCATCAAAAATAGCCTGTTCCTTCACCATTTCAAGAGAAATGACGGTACACGCATGCTCTAATGCGGCAACTTCCACATCGCGAATTTCTTCCAGGGATGCAATAATAAGTATGCCAAAAAGTGTGGGCTTTGCCCCAATTGGCAAGATTGTTAAAAATGGATTCTCCCTCAAATCCGTTTCTAATAAAGTGTGAACCGTTTTGAGTGAATGTATGGATTCCTGAGCCTTTTTTCTAATCAATAACAGATCATTGTTGTCAACATACTGTTCGTAAGCATAGGAAATCATTTCTCCGAGATCATCAAATAACAAAACGGGATGGCCAATCATTTCATGCAAATAGGCAATAATGGAATCTAGACCTTCTCCGTTCATTACAAGATTCGCAAGCCTTTTATGGATATCAACCGAACGGGAGAGCATTTGATTTTGTTTAGAGATCGTATCATTCAAATATTCAAGCTGCTTTACGGCTTGTTCCTGTTCACTGTAAAGATTCGCCTTCTCGATCGCAACGGCAGCTTGATGAGTAATTGCCGTTAAAAGATGAATATCTTCTGTAATAAATTCTAGCGTAGGTTCAAATGAATCCAGCGTAATGACACCGATGCATTTTTCTTTTAAAAAGATAGGAGCAGAAATAGAAGAATAGGGCAAATTTGGAATGGAATCGAGCATAAATTGAAGATTTTTTTCTGATAGATTTGCTGTTGCATTTTCCACCTCTGCTCTATTGCGAAAAATTAAACATTTCCCCGCTGAAAAAGCTAGGCCAGACATTGACTCACCAGGCTTTAGCCGTACTTTACTAATCATTTCCCCATTGACATTGCTCTCCGTTTTAGGAATTAAACGCCCTTGTGTTTCGTCATAAAGCAATAAGACTCCGCCATTAGCCGCATCAATAACGGAAACGGCTTGGACCATGATGGAATGAATAATCGTATCTATATGAAGGGATGAGTTTAAAACATTCGAAACATGAATTAATGATTGAAGCTGCCGATGAGTTAATGTTTCCTTCATAGTGCACTCTTCCCTTTTGTCGTAGTTTTTGTTATTTTACCAAATTCCATTGAAAAAATGTGTTTTTTAATAAGGATTTGGAGAGAAACGGGACTTTTTTTGTGGTTTTTCATAAATTGTTTATTAAAAATTTTGTCGAAAAGGACATACTATATTTTTTGATAAATTTTATAATTACAAATACAAGAAAGTTTATTTATACGTTTTTTTGAATTTGAGGAAGAGGAAACGTCCCTCTGCATTCAGAACAGGAGTTGAAATCCATGATTTTAAATACAGATACAAATATAAATCAATTAGCAAGTGACCTAAAACAAGAAGTCATTACGTGGAGAAGATATTTGCATCATAATCCGGAACTGTCATTCCACGAAGAACAAACGGCTCAATATGTATTTGAAACGTTAGAGTCATTTGGCAATTTGGAACTATCTCGTCCAACGAAAACAAGTGTGATGGCTCGCCTGATTGGTACTCAACCAGGCAAAACATTGGCGATTCGTGCAGACATGGACGCTCTTCCGATTCAAGAAGAAAATACATTTGAATTTGCTTCAAAAAATCCAGGTGTAATGCATGCTTGCGGCCATGATGGACATACGGCGATGCTGCTTGGAACAGCCAAAATTCTTTCTGGATTGCAAGACCAAATTAAAGGTGAAGTCCGCTTTTTATTCCAGCATGCAGAGGAGCTTTTCCCAGGCGGTGCTGATGAAATGGTTGAGGCTGGAGTAATGGACGGGGTTGATCTTGTTATCGGCACTCATCTTTGGTCACCGCTCGAATTCGGGAAAGTCGGCATTGTGTACGGCCCAATGATGGCTGCACCTGACACATTCTGGATTACAGTGAACGGCAGAGGCGGACATGCAGCATTGCCGCATCAGACGATTGACTCGATCGCGATCGCTGCCCAAGTAGTAACCAATCTTCAGCATATTGTCTCCCGTAATACTGACCCACTTGATAATTTAGTTATTTCGGTCACGCAGTTTATCGGCGGCACAACACATAACGTCATTCCAGGATCCGTTCAAATTTGCGGAACAGTCCGCAGTTTTGACCCAAGCCTTCGTGAATCCATTCCTGGAAAAATGGAACGCGTTGTGAAAGGAATCACAGAAGCCCATGAAGCTTCTTATGATTTCAAATATCAATTTGGCTATCGTCCAGTCATTAATCATGAAGAAGTGACAAGTGTTGTCGAAGAAACCGTTCGTGAAGTATTCGGTGAAGAGGCGATTGATATGATGAAGCCAAATATGGGAGGAGAAGATTTCTCTGCCTTCATGAAAAAAGCACCTGGCTGCTATTTCTATGTTGGGGCTGGCAACGAGGAGAAAGGCATTACGTATCCTCACCATCACGCCCGCTTTACGATCGATGAAGATGCATTGGAAATCGGCGTCAAAACATTCCTGCATGCTACATTTAAATTTTTAGGTTAAGAGTGACTGGTTATTGGACAGGTTTTGGCGGTTTACCAATAACTTGTCCAAATCATTTTAAGAATTGGAGGTCTAACTATGAAACTTTATCACCTGATCGCTTTTATCCCATTTATTGGGATTTTAGGCGGAATTGCTTTTGCTAATAAAGTAACACCTTATGTATTAGGGATGCCCTTCATTCTCTTTTATCTTGTTCTGTGGGTCTTTCTGACATCAGGAACGATGGCTGTCGTTTACAAGCTTGACCCTGCGAATAAAGGAGGAAAAGAATCATGAATATCGCATTAATTATTATATTCGGCTTTTTAATATTATCCATATTTCTTGGCATTCAAGCACAAAAGGGGAAAGACATGACGCTCGAACAGTGGTCTGTCGGAGGACGCGGCTTCGGAACGCTACTCGTATTCCTGTTAATGGCTGGGGAAATTTACACAACCTTTACATTTCTAGGCGGCAGCGGCTGGGCTTACGGTAAAGGCGGCCCTGCATTTTATATCCTATCTTACGGGTGTTTAGCATATGTTATGTCTTACTTTTTACTCCCTAAAGTTTGGAAATATGCAAAAGATCATAACTTAATGTCACAATCAGACTTTTTTGTTAGCAAATATAAGAGCCCATACCTCGGTGTGTTTGTTTCCATCGTTGGCGTTGTGGCCCTCATTCCATACCTCGTTCTGCAAATTAAAGGACTTGGCATTATCGTTTCCGAAGCATCTTACGGGACCATTTCTTCGACGGCAGCCATCTGGATCGGGGTTTTATCTGTAACGGTTTACGTTATGATTTCAGGGATTCACGGATCAGCGTGGACAGCGATAATAAAAGATATTTTGGTTCTTGGTGTCGTCGTATTTCTAGGACTTTATTTACCATTCCATTATTATGGCGGGCTTCAGCCAATGTTCGAAGCAGTCGAACTTGCAAAACCGGGACATTCAATCCTTCCGGAAAGTGGATTAAGTGTTTCTTGGTTCATCTCTACTGTACTATTAACGGCACTTGGCTACTATATGTGGCCGCATAACTTCGGTGCGGTGTATTCTGCGGAAAACCAAAAAGTATTCCGCAAAAACGCCATTGTCATGCCTCTTTACCAGCTCATTTTATTATTTGTTTTCTTTGTTGGATTTGCTGCTATTTTACAAGTGAAAGGTTTAGAGGGAGCAGAAGGTGACCTTGCACTTTTAAGACTTTCTATCCAAACGTTTGATCCATGGGTAGTCGGCTTAATTGGCGCTGCTGGATTATTAACGGCCATCGTTCCGGGATCGATGATCTTAATGGCATCTGCTACGCTAATTTCCAAAAACATATACAAGGTTTTCGTTCCGAATGCAACCGACCAGCAGGTTGCCAAATTAGCAAAGAGCTTAGTTCCTGTCGTCGCCATGATCGCTCTATTTTTCACATTCCAAGGCGGAGATACACTCGTTACTATACTTTTGATGGGATACAGCTTAGTGACACAATTATTCATTCCATTAGTCTTTAGTTTAGGCAAAAAGAACTTTGTAACAAAGCAAGGAGCATTCGCAGGTATCGCAGTTGGTGTAGCTACTGTTGCCTACGTTGCCATCAGCCAAACAACCATCGGAAGCCTATTTCCTGCCTTGCCACAATTTATCCAAGACTTAAATGTAGGGGTAATTGCCTTGATTATGAACCTGATCGTTATGATTGCGGTTAGTCTTTTAACAGGATCGTCGAAGCAAGAAGTGAAACATGAGAACAGTTCTATTGCTTCCTAAGGACTAGGGGCTCTGTCCCAGTTAATCCGGGACAATCCGCTTACAAAATTTAATGAATTGAAGTGTTCGAAAAATTTATCCGAATGTATTAATCGTTCGAGCACTAGAAGAAATCTTCTATGCAATTCAATTACCGAATGTTGTCTATCAAATTCTGAGAGATTTAGCGTTTAAAATCGTTATTTTCAATAAAAACCAGGAGGACGAATTTAGCAGATCCTCCTGGTTTTTAATTTTGAGTAATACCTAAATGGATACTAAAATATGAGTACATATATTAATCAAGCGTTTATTTAAACTCCTCTAGCCGTTGTGCGGCATGCGTTTGTGTCTGTTCAATCAATCGTTTGATTAACGCTATTCTTTAAGAATGGGAGACCAGTACGAACATACATATCAATCAAACGTTTATTTAAACCCCTCTAGCCCTTGTGCGGCATGCGTTTGCGTCTTCTCAATCAATCGTTTAATTAAACTACATTCCAATCCTTATCATCCCATAAAAAAGAGAGACCACTCAAAGGTGATCTCCCTGTACCATATTTACACTAGCTTAAATTTAGCAACTGCTTTTTGAAGTTCATCGCTTAGTTCAGTCAACTGCTCTGCGGAATCGGCTACGGACTGAATAGCTGTGACCTGTTCATCCGTTGAGGCACTGACTTCCTCACAGGCGGCCGCTGATTGTTCAGCCATCGCAGCCATTGAATGAATGCTGTTTATAACGTCCGCCTTCCCATTGGCCATATGGTCTATTTCATGATGGACACGGAAAATGGACTGTCTTAATTGCTCAACAATATCCGAAATAGAACGGAAGCTTGACTCTGTTGTCTGAACGGCATCCGCCTGCTGGGTGAAGTTTTCCTTTGTCTTGTTCATGGATTCAACAGCAAGAAGTGCTCCGCTTTGGATGGTTGTAATCGTCTTTTTCACTTCATTCGTTGCCACAACAGATTGTTCCGCTAGCTTTCTAACTTCCTCAGCAACAACAGCAAATCCCTTCCCATGTTCACCCGCTCGAGCAGCTTCAATACTAGCATTTAAAGCAAGCAGGTTTGTTTGAGAGCTAATGTCGGTAATCGTTGTGATCACTAGCTCAATTTGTTGAATTTTTCCTTCAAGATCATGAATGACTTCTTCCATTGACTCAAGGTATTGACTAGATTCTGTAAAGGAACTCTTTAAATTATTTACTTCGTGAATACCCTCTCGATTCATCTCATCTGCCTTTTCTGCTAGACCCGTCATGTCTACAGCATGTGCACTAATTTCATTAATTTTATTGCCTAATTGGTCGGATAATTGATTAGCCGCCTCTGCCTCTTGTGCCGCAGTTGAAGCCCCCTTAGCTACTTCAGTAATGGCCGCCGCAATTTCCTCACTGGATGCATTCGTTTCCTCAGATACTGCGCTTAAGTTTTCGGCCGATGTTTTCACGTTATTCACTGAAGTGTTCACGAACATTAGGACGGATTTCATATTGCCTACCATCTGATTGAATTGCGAGCTTAACTCACCAATCTCATCTTTTGTCGTAACTGCTGCTGACACGGTTAAATCTCCGCTAGCCATACGATTAACAGCTTGTTTTAAAGAAATAATGGGCTTCGTAATCCTTGATGCCACAAAGTAAGTAATAGCACTAGCAACCCACAAAGCAAGTAAGGAGATAATAAAAATATTCATTCTAATGTGTTTAGCGCTTACTAATAGATCATCGGATGTATAGGCTGCTCCAATTTTCCAAGATGTACTTGGAATAGTGTTAAAAACAAGCAGCTTGTCTTCACCTTCATCCATATATGAAGAAACACCAGCTTCTTCTTTGTATATTTTTTTAATGTAAGGCAAATCCATTAAGTTTTCACCTTGTTTTTCCGGATGGACAATGGCTGTGCCTTCCTTAGAAAAAACAAAAGAATACCCGTTATAGCCAATTTTAGCTTCTTCAACCATTTTTGTAATATCAGTCAATTTCATATCCAGGCCAATAACGCCAACAATATCGCTGCCCTTTTTAATAGCATATGATGAAGTCACTACGAGTTCATTCGTGGCTGAATCAATATATGGCTCACTCCAAATGGCTTGACCAGCATTTTCTACCGCGAGTTTATACCAATCTCTTGAGGTTGGATCATAATCAGCCCCTAAATCAGCCTTAGGCATAATCTGCAAATCTTTCATTGGAGTAGCTACATAAATAGAAGTTACATCCTTATATTTATCTAAAAAGTTATGTAAAGCCCTGTCTAGTTCATTTTCTGCATCTACTTTTGTCTCTGTTCCAGACATCTCAAGATAATCTTCCACTTCCCTCGAATCAGCCACATATTTCATGCTCAATTCATGTTGGCTCATTGCCAGTTGAAGGGAGTGTGCCATTTCGGCAACAATACTATTGGTTTGCTCAACAACATTTTTTTCTATTTGATTTTTTGTTTGATGGTCAACCAAAACACTAACAGCCAATACGGTCAAAACTAAAAGAATGACAAAAAGACCAATCAGCTTCCCCTTTATAGATTTAAACATAACCCTTTCTCCCCCTGATGTAATATACATTTTCACTGTAACACATAAAAATTGCTTTACTTATAATTAAGATAGTTAAAATTTTTCAAAAAATGGGATAGGGGAAAAAGGGACTTTAGTTCCAACTCTGCGGTTAAAAACTGAGGCTATTTTAGGGGGATTTGCTTCCCAATTTCCGATGAAAGCTTGAAAAGTAGGCTTTGTTTCCTAATTCTTGATACAATCTCGAAAATGGGGAACATTTACTATTAAACTACTACATTTGAATAAAAATTAGGCTTTATTAAATCAAATTGAGCACTTTTTTGGATGCCTTCATGTTTATCAGCCAATTTAAGTGGTTTGTCAGCCAATTCAACCTGTTTGTCAGCCAATTTTGGTAGTTTATCAGCCAATTTCACCTGTTTATCAGCCAACTAAGAAATTAATGCCATTTATACCTAAAAAAAGTGTACACCCTGCAAGGCGTACACAAGTAAATAGCATTATTTATTCAAAAGGGTAATGGTTACTTCTTTATGAGCTTCCTCTACTGTAGCAGTAAAGACGACATCCGCAGAACCCACTGCATTCGCGACATCCCATCCTGCTAAACCACTAAATTCAGCGGCGATTTTCGCAGCGATCGTTGCAGGAGTGTCAGCTTTTACTAGGTTAATAGTCTTCGTTACATCAGTAGTTCCATCAGAGAAAGAAACATCAAGTGCTCCATCCTTTTGGGCAGTTCCTTGGACTGTTAATGTGCTGACTTGTTTAATCCCAGCATGTGCAACAGAACCAGCTTGTTTCACAAGAAATTCACCTTTGATTTCAGCGCGATTATCCTTTTCAGGAACAACGATCTTAAAGCCATCGTAAGCTCTTTTTGCTTTAGAAGTAAAAACTACTTCACTGCCTACATTTGTAACATCCCATTTATTAGTTAATGTGGTAAAAGAGCCTTTCAAAGTTACATAAAAATCTCTAACAATTGCCTCTGCTACTTCAGCACCCGTTCTAGGATGAACGACTCCATTAATCACTTTTTGGGAGCTGCTCAGATACCATTCATTAACGTACCCATCACCATCATAAATATTAAATTTAAAGTTACTCATTTTCGGAGCAAAGCCTTCATCAAATTTATAACTGAAAACAGCGCTTCCTCCTTCTAAAGCAGCCTCTCCGATAACCGTTTCAACTAAAGACCCTTGAATCTCATTAGGATTCTCAGGATCTGTTGGTCCACCAGTCTCTTCTCCATCCACTTGTGTTGCCACAACCTCCAATTTGATATTTCCTGTTTTCCCTTGGAAGTCAATGTCGTTATCACCGTGTGGCCAGTCAATATAGATTTTGAAACTTTCTGTGTCATAATCAGGTTTAAAAGCTGATGAGTAATCCATTTCAACCCATCGACCATCCATATCTCTTTGCATAGAAATGGCAATCGGGGAACCCCCGCCTTCAGGGAATAAGTCACCACTTGGAGTTAAATTCACCTTGTATTCAACCGGAACTTCCGTATTGTTCTTATTGATTTTGAAGCTGTAGGCCTCAATCGTTTTCATCCCTGGGTAAAGCTTGCCGTCTAAATTAAACTCGGCATTTCCAATGCTTGTCCCTTCTGCATTTACAGCATCTACCTCAAAACTAGCTGCCGTAGCGGTATTATTGTCGCTAGTAAAGCTTTTGGAAAAATAGGCCACTGTCCCCATAATGGCAATAGCCACAAACAATACAGCAAATAGACTGAGACTAATCTTCTTTTTCAAAGTACCTTCCCCCTATTAATTAAGTTCAATCCTACTAAATTAGCCCCCTTCTCCCTCCTCTCGAATGATCTCTTTATGTTCTTTCTGAAGCAAATCAAATGTAGTTTAGTTTTCTTATTAAGAACATTATCATTAATTATAGTTCTATATAACGAATTATACAAGTGGTTTAAGACAATTTGTTCTTAATAAGAAACAAAATGGAAGTACTTTTTCTAGCCATTTACTTAATGTTAAAAAATTTTAGAGATACCCGATTAATTTTCTCTTTTTTAGGATTGCACACATTCGTTAGAACAAACGTTTCAGTAAAACCTGTCCAGTAAACAGGTTTTTTTGGATAGGTTTAGATAAATTGAATACCTGTCGAGGGCGAATGACACGTGATAGGATGCTTTTGGTAAAGTTAAGAATAATAGATGAAGAAGGATTTTTTCGGAATAACAAAAAGCACAGGGGTTTCCTGTGCTTTTGCACCGAACTTTGGAGCGACCTTATCCCATTAAAATTTATATCGATTTAATCATTCCACCATCAACTAAAATGGAACTGCCAGTTACATAACTGCTTGCATCGGAAACTAAAAATACAACGACATTAGCAAATTCCTCTGGAGTTCCATATCGTTTTAAGGGAATGGTATTTTGGGCGTTTTCTTTAATTTGCTCTTGAGAAACGCCCAATCGATCAGCATTCATTTTGTCGAGATGTGCGACACGATCTGTTGCAATTCTACCAGGGCTTACTGTATTAACTAAAATGTTATAGGGAGCTAATTCTTCTGCCAATGTTTTAGCCAGTCCTACGATTCCTGTTCGAAAGGTATTCGAAAGAATAAGTCCAGGTATAGGTTGTTTTACAGAGGAAGAAGCAATATTAACAATTCGTCCACCCGTTTCTTTTAAATCAGGAAGAACTTCACGAATTATTCTAATATAACTCAACAAATTTAGCTCAAATGCATTTTGCCAGTCTTTATCGGAGAGCATTTCAAATGTTCCTCCAGGAGGGCCACCGGCATTATTAATTAAGATATCGATTTTACCAAAGACTTCCCTCGTTTTACGAACGAGTCGTGTAATGTCTTCAACCTTTGTAATATCAGCTGGAAAATATGAAACTTTCCCCTTTCCTAGGGCCTCTAATTCATTATTAACTGTCGCTAACTTTTCAGCATCTCTACTCGTTAGCATGACATGTGCCCCTTCTTTTACAAGTTTCTCCGCAATTGCTTTTCCTAACCCTTGACTAGAAGCGATAACTAGTGCCACCTTATTGTTTAAATTAAGTTCCAAATCTACCACCTTCTCTTTCTATAAGAATTCCCCTATTTATGGGGTTTTGTCCATTACGTGGCCAATTGTGGCTACGCTGCCCTCACTGTATCATGTGGGACTTTTTCATTAATGCAAATCTTTTCCCACCTGTATCTGTGAATTCTTCTTTTGAAATACCTTCTGAAAACACGGCCAAATCCCAACTAGAAAAAAGATCACTCCTGCAATAAATGAGATAAATATCCAGAATTTCATCCCAAAGCCTATTAATTGATGAGCCCCTTCGAAATAGGTGACCTTCGGGGTATTGATATAGGAAGACATGATAGCGGCAGTAATATGTTTAGAAGCATATAAAAAAGCGGAAATGGCTATGAAAAAGCAGCCGACAGCGGTAAATCCCTTATTCATCTCATCACCTCTTTATCTTTTTCCGCCAGACGTTATTTATATAACTCCTTATAGGCGATTACTTTCAATGCCATGATTTCTTCTTCCGTTAATTTCCCCTGGATTTCCTGTAGGACTTCTTCTTTTGAAACTGACCCATTCTGCACTTGCACCCTAATATCATTAAGTTCAGAAATACCAACCTTTTGAATCAAAACTTTTGTGGCCTCTTCCTTTGTTTTAAAAGGCAATTTGCTGGTATCAGCTGTTTTAGCCTCTTCTATAAATGACTTTAACTCAGGATCACTTTCAATCGTTTTCTTTATTTCCTCCATTTCCCCACTGCTCTCAAGTTCAGAGGAAATAGTCTCTACTAACTTATCAGAGGCAATCTTAGTACCAAAATGATAAACACCAAACCCAATGCCACCCAGCAAAATAACCGATACTATTAAAAATTTAATTATTCTCATCTTTTCACACTCCTTGGGTTAAATGATACTACAAATTAGCTTGGAAGGTACGATTGATTATCAAGGAATGATCGCAACTTTCACAAATTATAACAAAATTCCCCTTCTATTTTAGTGCTTTATCCTATTGGGCGTCTGTCACACGTTAGTAAGCGCTTAGCTTTGCAAATTGAGGTATAGTCACTTTTAATCATATATAAAATAAAGAATGACCGAGCACAAAACGCTCAGTCAATGCAACTACATGCCGTATGAAAAGCAGCTGGCCAAAAGTAAATAAGTGGAATTAAAGAAAGTAACAATCCTTCATCCTTTGGTCGGGCTTGACGGTTACTTTATTTCTCTGTTAAACGACTGTCAAAACAACTGTAATAACCCCTATCAAAACTAAATTTGAAGTGAGACATACTTATTAATCAAACGTTTGGTTAAATTTCACCCTATATATTTAGTCCCTTCATCAATTAATCTTCTCCGCTCTCCCCGATATCAGCTTCAACTGATCATTCTCATAGCGAATCTCGTAAGTGGCTTTATATTTACTCAAGGTGGTGGAGCTGTTATTTCGCTCTTTTGCTGAAATGATTACAACAACAGAGGCTTTGTCATCTTCACTCGTAGCTGATAAGTCATCAATAGTGACTGACAAAGTATTTAAATAACCACTTCGAAACTTCTCATAAGACAGATCCGACTGCCATGAACTGCCTAATAGCGAGTAGGCCGTTACATAATCTCCGTAGTTTAAACCTTCGTAGAAATAATTTACAAGATAACTAGAATAGTCTTCTAATGTAAGTTCATCCTCATACGTGTATCCTTCAACTCCCATTGCAACTTCGGGGATGTTTGTCATTGGTGATTCTGACCAGCCTTCTATAATATGAAGAATACTGACAATAGGGATACTGAAACCAATCGCTCCTTTTTCTATACCTGCTGAATTAATACCAAGAACTTCACCAGTTTGGCTATCCACTAAAGGTCCCCCACTATTGCCATTTGTGATAGGAGCAGAAATTTGATAAACGTCTTCATAATGATAGGGTTCAATATCTAAGTCACGGTCAATTCCACTAATAATACCTGTTGTTACAGTGTTTTGCAGACCTAAGGGACTTCCTAATGCAAGGACCGCATCCCCAACTTCCCCTTTTCGATCTCTAGCAATTTTTAACGGAGATGTTCCTTCTAAGCCAGGTACACGAACAACAGCAACATCCGTTTCTTGACTAATACCAATGACAGTTCCCGAAAATTCCCTCGAATCAGAAGTCATCACGGTAACATCTTTTTCATTTGCCACGACATGGGCATTTGTCACGATATCGCCTCGGTTATTATATAGAAAACCAGACCCTAATGAGCCGTCTGCTAATTTGACTTTTACTACTAGTTTTTGTGTGTTATGGATAATTTCTTTAAGGTCAGTAGAAGTCTTTTCTTCCTCTGCCGTCTTAGCATTAACTATTAAAGCGGATGAGGCTGTTAGTTTTTTTGGAAAAGACTCCTTTATGTAAAAAAAGCCGAATATTCCCGCTCCCCACACGAGTATTGTCGAAATCAAGCTGATTACCCACTTTTTCATTTCATCACCTTCTTTAATTGAGATACCACGTAATATTATCAATATCAACAGTTACATTCCGATGAACTCCATAATAAATATCTTCAAAAGAACCTGATTCTCCCGGCCCTAAATAGTATGGATAAACAGATGTTGACCCGCTTGTAAGATAACCTCCATTTTCATCGTAAATTGTATAATAGATAGTAATGGAACTAATATTCGTTGTTGCCACATTATTAACATTCCCAGCTATATATAAATCCCCGAATTCATCTGTTTCTACAGTAAAATCGGTAACCTTTACTGCAGCAGTCCGATTTTGCAAATCTTCTTTTGCCGCAGCCTCCATAGCCTGTTCAATTCTCAGTTGTTCTGCCTGTTCAAAGGCATTTTTATCTTGTTCCACTCGGTTTTTCAATGCTAATAGTTTTTCATCATTAACGGCAAATTGCAGTCCTTTGTCAATAGAGGCGTAGGCATTAGAGAATTGTTTATTGGCTAATTCGCTTTCTGCTTGATTGCTGCTAATTTGGACAATCTTCTTTAATATTTCTTGTTTTACAACACTAGCTTTATCTTCAGGTAATGTAGCCAAAATCGAAAGTTTTCCACCCAATTCATTAACCGTTGTTAGCGCGTTGATTTCTTTCTTGATCATACCAACAGTGATTTTCGTTTCGCTATCCTTTATCTCTTGATGAAAGTGTTCAAATAAAGGAGCTTTTTCTCCATTAAGCATTTCTTTTAAGCTAGCTAGCTCTTTAGATGCAGCATCGTATTGCATTTTCGTAATTCTTTCACTAATTTCCCCAAGTTCTTGATCATAGTCTATTGCTTTTTCAATCATTTCTTTAGAATCCTGTAATGCCGAGTAATTCGGACGTTTTGCTTGAGCCTTTTCCAATAATTTCATTGCCTTTTCAAAGTCTTTATTTAAAGCCAGTTCCTCAGCCGATCCTTTCAAACCTAAAACTTCTCTATTAATCTCCTGTTCTTGAACATAGTAATATCCCAGTCCAGCAACAACCATAATAACGCTTACTATCGGGACTACAATTGGCAAAATTCGAACCAAGAAACATTGATTTGACTCTTCTTGGCTTACACGCCTAGTTAATTCTATTTCTTCTGTTTGTACGGATGTATCAGTTACTGTTGATTCCTGACTAATCTCATCTATACGTGTTTCAGTTTCAGTTGGTTCATCTGTAATCTCATCTACAAGAGTTTGAATTTCCGAACCACAATGAGAACAAAATCGGGAATCTTCCAATAGTTTTTCTCCACATTGCCGGCAGTACATTTGACCCACACCCTTAATAATTTATATATGTAAATATTACCATAGATTTCAAAGGATATATCAATTTCCATTATAGGTAATTCCATTTTTATAACGAAATGGACTAGTCCCTTTTCTAATAAAACTTTTTCCGCTATATGGTCATTTTATTTAATTAAAATCAATCCCTATTTAAGGATACCGGCAATTCCTTTTTTAGCTGTATCACTGGAAGCTATTTCTACAATTCCACATTCTAATATTCAAAACAGATGTCTTTCCTTCATTTTGTGCGGTATGTGTCCTTAAAATTAACCTATAAACTCGGATAAATTATGATTTATACACTTTGTCAGCGAGATTGATAAATTTATCAGCCAATCCAGATGCGTTATCAGCCAAATCCGGTAGTTTATCAGCCAATCCCGCTACTGGTAGGTAAAATATCAAATCGAGCATCAACAAAAAAATACGAACAAACAAATTAATTAAACGTTTAATTAAATTTTACCCATACAAATACTCCTATTGTTCTCCCAACACTATTTACACAATTATCCACTTTGATTAAACTTTATCTTATATTGTGAAGGGAGACATAGGACGAATGACTGATGCGTTAATTGGTGGGATTGTCGGTTTATTGCTGGGCGTTATATTCGAGGATCCACTTAAAACTATGTGGAGAGCCATAACTAGATTTTTCAGAAGGCTTTTTGTTAAAGAAAAGGATGTACAGGATCCCTATTATTTTTCGCTGGGAAATGAAATGACCTCTTTTGTGGTATGCGATGGTGATGGGGAAATGACCTTTGCTCCGGAGAATATTGAGACAAGACTGACCTCAAGCAGACCTATTTTCGAGGAGGATTTACTAGAATTAAAGAATGAAATTGAAAGAATACAAGAACAGAATTTACAAAATGGAGAAAACCACAGCTGGAACGGACCTCTTTATGCTCTAGAAAAGCATATGATTTTACGGACTAATATTAATGAGGATATGAAGGCTGTTTTTACTTTTACTCCAAGTGATTACTATACGTTTAAAGCAATAAATACAAATTTGGACAAAGTTTTGCCCAATGGCCAAACAATCAAGGAAAAGTACATAGCAAATGCGAATCATAAAAGACCAGTTGTGCAAATCGCTAATGGATTTGGCGTTGCATTGGTTGTCGTGACGGCAGATGGGCAAACCATTTTAACGAAACGTTCACCAGATAGCGGGGTACGCCCTGATGAATTGGATATTGGGATTGTGGAGGCTGTACACCCTTCTCAGGATCGTCATGCTAGCGGTCAAGGGCCCGATTTTTATAAAACAGCGATTCGAGGTGCGAAAGAGGAACTGGGGCTAACTGTTTCTGAACAGGACATTAAGCTGCTTGGATACGGAGTGGATGAGGAATATTATCAATGGAATATCATTGGGGTTCTATACTGTAACGAAACTTCAGAAGAAATCGTTCAAAATCGAAGCAGAGGAATCTCTGGAAAATGGGAGCTTGAGGACCTTCGTTTTGTTCCTTTCAAGATCAATACCATCCTCAATGTGTTGAAAGAAGAAAAAATGTGGTCTACAGCGAAAATTGCTCTTTACTGGGGACTTATTCATGACCATACAAAGTCGAGTGTTGATGCAAAGGTTAGGAAAGTGTTTGGGTAAGGTCCTCTACCATGTAAGCATTTTGTGAGATGGTGTAGTTTTATTAGAAAAATCAAAGCAACTACATACCGATGAAGAACTGCTAACCTAATAGCTATATTTAGAAAAAGGAAACTGCCTTACTCTTTAGTCGGAGGCTAGGCGGTTACCTTTTTCTTTGTTTAACCACCGTCACAATAGCTGTTATGATCCCGATCAAAAATCAGTAATCCCCCTATTATTCATCCAATTACAAACTTATGCTTAAGATTGGATTCATTACAAATTATCCGCCAGTTGTCCATTTATCCTAAAGAAAATACAAAATCACACGGAAAAGGTGCTTTAATTTGGCTGTTTTGTAAATTAAGTTGTACTGAACGGGTATTTAGGCCTCTCTACTCCCATATGCTGAGGCAAAAATTCCACTTTTCGAAGGGGGAAGGTTTATCAGCCAGATTTGGTACTTTGTCAGCCAATTTGACTGGTTTGTCAGCCAGATTTGGCACGTTGTCAGCCAATTTTGATAGTTTATCAGCCAATTCCACAGGTGGCGCCCAAAACGGGCGGATACCAGTTAATTTTTAAGATGGATAAATGATCTTGCTCTAATCTATTATTAATCGCCTCTATCTACAATTCTGGAGAAAATTAATTAAAAATTCTGCCACCCTTTATGGTAAATTAGTAGTAAATATTACATAGGGAGGATGTTCTAGTGGTGAGTTTTGTGGGAGTTAGGGACCGAGTGGTTCGGTTTGAGGCCGCGTTTAATAGAATTCATTTGAAATTGAAAGAACTGGCAACGGGGGCGTCTGATCATGTTTCTTATAGTGAGGCGCTGTATATATGCCGGAAGCTTCATAATGTGGTGCGTTATCATTACGACCTTCTTAAACAATTTGGGCATTTACGAAATGCACTGGTTCATCAGAAATTTGAGGAGGATCAGTATATCGCGGACCCTCATGAAGATACCGTTCGAAACATTGAAAGGATAGCAGATTTGCTGATGGAGCCGCCATTAGCCCTCTCCATTGCTTCACAACCGGTTTCTTGCTTTAGACCGGAATCACCTATAAAAGATATATTAAAAGAAGTGGAACTGAAAGGCTTTTCTCAGTTTCCTATATATGATGATAGGCAATTTATCGGCCTTCTAACGGAAGGCGGTATTGCCAAATGGATGTCTATGAATCTAGTTGGCCACACACTTTCAATGGAAGGTATTTGCGCTAGGGATATTTTAGCCTGCGAAAAGAAGCATAACGTGGCATTTTTGGATAGAGATAGCACCATTTATGATCTTGAGGATGTTTTTGAAAGAGCATTTGAACGTAGCCAAAAGCTTGAAGGAGTCCTAGTGACCCAAACGGGCAGCCACACACAGAAACCCATTGGGATTGTCACCTCATGGGATCTGGTCCAGATTGATTTCACCACTTTTTCATTAGCAAGCCAGGTTTAAATTTTAAACAAATCAACACTCTTTTCTAAACAAGTCTATAAAATGAAAAAGGGCTCCAGAAGGTCAGTTACCCTAACCTTTTGGAGTCCATTTATTCCATATACCCTTTTAGTTCTTAAATTTTATTTTTAATAATAACTTCCGTGACAATAAGGTTTTTTCGAACTTTTGCATTTTCAATGATAACATCCGCTACATCGCCTGGGTCCATCATGTTTTTCATTCTCTCTTCTGTTAAAATACCTTCCCAGAACGGGGACTTCATTCCGCCCATATAGGCACCGAATACCCGAATACCAGTGTCGTTAAGTTCCTTGACAAGGCTCTCTGTGAATCCCCGCACACCAAATTTACTCGCACAATAAACGGACTCAGTAACTTTCCCTTCAACTCCCGCTGTCGACACAATATTAATAATAAGGCCTTGGTTTCGCTCTTTCATGCTTGGCAGGACCTCTTGTGTGCAGAAGATCGTTCCCTTTAAATTAATATCAATCATATCATGCACATTTTCTTCCGTTAGATTTTCTGCCAAATCAAATACACCGAGTCCAGCATTATTGATTAATAAATCAATAGGGCCCACTTCCTCCTTAATAGACGCCATCGTTTTTTCTACTTCCCTCTTTGAAGAAACGTCTGCCTCGTAGATCGAATAGCTGCCCGTTAATTGCTCAGCCATTCGTTTCAGTTTCAAAGCGTTTCTCCCAAGCAAACAAACATGGCAGCCCATTTCAGAATATTTCTTGGCGAGAGAAGCACCAAGCCCGCTTCCTGCACCTGTGATAGCAACAACTTTTATATCCATGTTTTAATCATCCCTTCTTTTACCGTCACGAATACTATACCATTATTATTTTTATGAACCTATATCCCCTGTAGACTTCACTTGAACCTGTTTTTTGTTAACCAGAAAAACAAACATATTGTTGTGATGACGACAGCTGGGAAAGTGGTAAGGTCTTCTTGCAGGTGTAGCGGTTGATCATATCCAATTAAATATCAGCGAGATGAAGGCAATCCATTTCCGCATTGACCAAATTGTATTTTTTGAGGGTATCATTCTTAAACAAATTGGGATTTACGGAATGCACTGGTTCATCAGAAATTTGAGGAGGATCAGTATATCGCGGACCCTCATGAAGAACGGTTCGGAACATTGATAGGATAGCAGATTTGTTGATGGAACCGCCATTAGCCCTGTCTTTTGCTTCACAAACGGTTTCTTGCTTTAGACCAGAATCAGAATCACCTATAAAAGATATATTAAAAGAGGTGGAGCTAATAGGCTTTTCTCAGTTTCCTATATATGATGATAAGCAGTTTATCGGCATGTTAACAGAAGGCGGTATTGCCAAATGGGTGTATATGAATCTAATTGTCCACACACTTTCAATGGAAGGTATTTGCACTAGGGATATTTTAGCCTACGAAAAGAAGCATAACGTAGTATTTTTGGACAGAGACAGCACAATTTATGATCTTGAGGATGTTTTTGAAAGAGCATTTGAGCGTAATCAAAAGCTTGAAGGAGTCCTAGTGACACAAACGAGTAGCCAAACACAGAAACCCATCAGGATTGTCACCTCATGGGATCTGGTCCAAATTGATTTCACCACTTTTTCATTAGCAAGCCAGGTGTAAATTAAGAAGAGTAAAAATAGAAACCGTTTATTTTAATAGTCGGGAATCGATGGTTACTTTTTTTTCGAATATGGCTTCGTCCCTTCTAAGGGAGATGCCCAACCTCCCATTTACTAGTTTCATTTTCCTAGCGAAGGTCCAGCACCCGATTCTGGTGTCCCGCAATTGAATTTATTGTATAATATTGTATTAGCTAGATAGAATTAGATTAGCAAAATATTGGTCTACCATAAAAAATGGGAGGTTCGAAATAGATGAAGAGAACCCTTCAGGCAGTTATTTTTGATATGGATGGAGTCATTGTCGATACATTTGAATTATATTATCTTGCAAATAAAAAAATTGCCGAGCAGCTATCTGTCCCTTTTTCCAGAACAGATAATGAAGAGTTTAGGGGAATTAGACGGATGGATATCATCGAAAGTCTAGCTAAAAGGGCTAAAAGCAACCTTTCTATGCAGGAAAAAATAAATCTTGCAAAAGAAAAAAACAAATACTATCAAGAACTCATTGAATCATTAGATGAGAGGTCCATTTTGCCTGGTATGAAGGATTTTATCACTCAGCTAAAAAAAAGAAATATTAAATTAGCAATCGCATCTTCTAGTACAAATTGCATAACTGTCCTAAAAAAAATTGGGCTGATTCATTTCTTTGATTGTATTGTCGATCCATCAACGATCATAAAAGGAAAACCCAATCCAGAGATTTTCATTAAGGCTGCAGAAACATTAGAGATTCCCCATCAGAATTGCGTTGCTATTGAAGATGGAGAAGCAGGTATGAAGGCCATAAAATCAACAAAAATGTTTTCAATTGGTATAGGGAATGCTGTAATAGAACAAGAGCCTGATTGGTATATTGACAATTCAACGGAATTATCTGTTCAAGAACTAATTAGTCGATTTGAAGGGTGAAAATATGGAAAGCCAAGACGAAAAAATGAAAGATTTCCAGTTAAAGTGGTTTGACATCATTATGGAAGAATACAATACTCTTCGTAATGAATCAGGGGACTCCTTGAGGCATCAGCAATCCATAATTAATTATGGTTTAACCGCGATAGGAGTGTTAATTGCCTTTAGTGCAAACTTATGGGGCAAGGACCATATTGTTGAGAGTATATACGTATTTTTTATCCCATTCATGTGCAACTTAATTATTCTTATCTGGAATGGCGAAGTTCGACGTATGTCACGTGCGGGATTATATATTAAAAGAATTGAAGACAAAATTAATAAAGAATTATCAAGTAAATCAAACATTTCTATTCCTGCATTAGAATGGGAAACATATTTAAGGAAACCTAAAGAATCAGAAAATATCGACCAGCAACAAATGAATTGGCTGCAAAAATTACTCAAGTGGATTGGAAGTATTTTTTCCTTTTTATTTCATAAGAATAAAGAAAAAAACAATAAAATTAAAAGCAATTATATTGCCATTATTCTCATGTTCGGTGGCCTAAGCTTATTTTCAATCATATTAGGATTTAGTCATAACTTTGGTATGTATGGAAAAGAAACACTACTTTCTAGTCAAGCGTTGTTTCCATATTGGCTATCCAGTGAATATTTGCGAATTTCTCTATATATGGGAGTTTTTATCATCGATTTTCTGTTTTTTATTTATCATTACCGTTACTTCCAAAAGGTGAAGCAATAGCAAAAGTGAGACAAAAGGAGAATACCTTTGAATCAACAAATCGTGTTAGGCATAGATGGTGGCGGTACATACACGAGAGTGGTTGTCGCTAATCTAAAGGGAAACATATTGGGATTCTCAAGAAAAGCCGGATCCCATCCAGGTAAAAATAAAGACCCTCTGAAAAATGTGAATATGGCAATAAAAGGGGCATTGGAAGAAGCGAAACAACCTGAGCAAGCAATCCAATATATCGTTGCCGGTTTTGCAGGGCTTAATGAAGAAAAAGATAAACAATGGGCAACAGACCTACTATTGAATCGCGAACTACTAGTTCCAACCGCGGTCATGAATGATGCAGAAATTGCTCAATACGGGGCATTTTTAGGTGAATCGGGCATATTAGCTATTGCAGGAACAGGCTCCATTGTTTTTGGAAAAACAGAGAAAAATAAAAAAATTAGAAATTACAATTTTCATCATGATTCCAAGGCAGCTGCAAGATATTTAGCCTATTCTGTTATCTATGAGATCATTTCTAAAAATCCGCCTCCCAACGAGCAAGCATTCGTCAGTTCCGTTCTTCACTACTGGGGAGTTGAATCCATACAGCAGTTACGTTTGCTTGCATCAATAGGATTTGATCATAATCAAATTGATTCAGTGCAGAAATTAAGTAATATGGGAAGAATAGTGACTAGCGGCGCTGCTAACGGAAGTGGAATTGCCCAAAGAGCATGTCATCATGTGGCCAATTCTTTAATAACAGGAATTGAACTCGTAGCTTCCATGTTTTCCTCCAATCCCGTTCCTCTTTCATTAATTGGAGGAGTAGCCAACCATCCATTTGTCAAATCATTAATTCTGAAACAGCTTGAATCAAATAATTTCAAACAATTTACTTATAGCTCTCCAAAATTAGCACCAGCATTAGGTGCTATCTTATACGCATATCATATGATGGGGATACAAGTAAATGAAGAAGTATTAAATAATCTTATTTATACAAATAAACACAATAATTTTTTCTAGGAATGATTAATTGAAAAAAGGGGGCTGTTTTTGTCCCCCCTCTCACTTTCAGCAACTGATATTCATTTTTCTACAATACTATTTAATTTTATTTATCTTCCAATTATGACGTACATCCCTATCCCCATAATAGCCCCTGCACTATCAATGATTACATCCATAAGATGGGCTCCTCTGCCAGGAACAAATATTTGATGTGCCTCATCAAATACACATTTTAAGCTTTTCTTAATAATAAAAAAGGCAGAAGAAGAATCCGCTTATCTTCTTCCACCTCTTTAGTTTTCAATAACTATACTTATACGTATTTTTTGTCGACCTTCGCAACTAACGAATAGTTTGTATCAACCATATTCCCGACATGGAGTTTACCTATTTGAGTAAGTGCTTGGTAAGCTTCAAGTTTGTCCCATCCCATTTCAACTAACCAATCAATCAGTTCAGCATACGCAATCCTAGCTGCGTCTTCCATCGGTCTTGCACTTCCAACTGCCATATATTCCTCTGGACTTTCAATACGAGGCCATCTTATAGTTTTTCCCTTTATTAATTCAAACTTAATAGTTGCTTTTGCTGAAATTTCTAAAGCAACTCCACACAGTTCTCCGTCTCCTTGTCCTGCATGACAGTCCCCTGTGAAAAAGTATGCTCCCTCTGTTCTTACTGGAAGATATACGGTATTTCCCGGTTTTACATCAGGAACATCCATGTTTCCTCCGTGATCAAATGGAGTCAAAGCAGATATCGCCTCAATCTCGGGAGCTGTTCCGATTGTCCCTAGGAAAGGTCTCCATGGGAAATTTAAACGCTCATTATTTTTTAACATGCCGTTTTCAAGTTTATAAATCCAAACCTTTTCAGGAAGTGGGTCGTTCAAAGTTCTTGTAATATCAGTTGATGTTAATCCTCCAAAGTTTTGCTTCAGAATACTAACTGCCCAATCTCTTGTAGGTTCTATATCGATAATATGGGCGACTAACGTGTCCCCTGGCTCTGCTCCTTCAATATATATTGGCCCTGTTTGAGGATTAAGATAATTACCTAGGATTTTGCTTGGAACATCACTTTCACTAGTGATACGATTTTCAAAGGCGTCTTTCATATGAATAACAACCGTTTCCCCTGGTTTAACACGAGCGATTGGATCAATATATTTACTGAAAACATAGCTATGTGTACCTTCTTCTTGTTTAATCTCTCTAAATATTAGATCAGTTTTTTCCATTATAACCATCTCCCTTTTTATCATTTACACTGCTAAATATTGTTTTAAAATATTATAATTCTGAATCTCCTGCTCCTGTATTTCCCCAACGATTGTTCCTTTGTCCATTGCATAACAGCGGTGTGACATATCCTGAATTAGCCCTATATGCTGCTCTACGAATAAAACTGTCAATCCAATATCTTTATTGATTTGTGTAATAATCTGACTTATATGCTCCACAATATTTGGCTGTATACCTTCCGACGGCTCATCTAGAACTAGTAAATCGGGATTTCCAATTAATGCCCTGCTAATTGCTAATGCAGCTTGTTCTCCTCCACTTAATGTTCCAGCCTTTTGTTTACGCCGTTCGCTTAATTTTGGAAAATAATTATAAACAAGTTCTAAGCTGTTTTTAGCTTTTTTAATATTTATTAATCCGCCCATAGCTAAATTTTCTTCTATTGTTAATCCCGGAAACACCCCATGGCCTTGTGGAACATAACCAATTCCTTTCCATGCCCTCTCATAGGATTTGGTCTTGGTTATATCTTGGTCGTTAAAGAGAATTTCACCTTGCTTTGAAGGGATTAAGCCCATGATTGTTTTTACAAGTGTACTCTTGCCTACGCCATTCCTTCCAATTATTGAAACAATTTCTCCACTTTTAATGTTAACGTTTACATCTCTTACAACCGTAACTTTTCCATAACCCGAAACTAGTCCATTGACTTTAAGTATAATGTTTCCCTCCCAATCAAATGGAATAATAAATTAAGACTTTCCTAGATAGATCTGAATAACTTCTTCGTTTGTTTCAATTTCAGATATTGTCCCCTCTGCAAAGACTTTCCCGAAATGAAGAACGGTAATTTTTTGAGCAATGCGTCGTACAAAATCCATATCGTGGTCAATAAATAAAATAGTAATACCATCCTTATTTAAATCCCTTACTAATTGGGCCGTAAATTCGGTTTCCTCTGGCCCCATTCCAGCGGCAGGTTCATCAAGAAGTAATAGATCTGGTTTGCAGGCCAACGCCATTCCAATCTCTAGCCACTGCTGTTGGCCATGAGAAAGATTATTTACAACTTCGCTTTGCAAATGACCTATTCCCACTATATTTAGTAATCTTTCAATTTCAGATTGTAAATTCCTGTTACTATAATAGTTTTGAGCTGCAATTCTCATATTGTCATATACTGATAACTCACCAAAAACACCTGGCACCTGCATCTTAATACTTAATCCTAATTTTGCTCTGTTCCAGTTTTTCATATGAGTAATATTTTGCCCTTTAAAATGGACTTGGCCAACAGTTGGTTCATAAACACCCATTATCATTTTGAAAATTGTACTTTTGCCAGCACCATTCGGACCAATTAAACAATGTAATTCTCCTTTTTGAATGGATAAGTCAACTTTATCAACAGCTTTTAAACCACCAAAGTGTTTTCCAACCCCGATGAGTTGCAAAATTTTATTATTTGGCTCTACTTCAGCTATTACTTGACTCATGTAAACTCTCCTTTTTCCTTTTTGTTGCGGTTAACTTTTTATTTTCCAATAAAAATTTATCTAACCAATTAAA
Organism: Bacillus sp. JJ1532; assembly: GCF_036965085.1. NCBI lineage: Bacteria > Bacillati > Bacillota > Bacilli > Caryophanales > Bacillaceae > Bacillus > Bacillus sp. JJ1532. Next base: position 27,024 of record NZ_JBALOW010000026.1, on the reverse strand, counting down.
CAAGGCCACTACAATCCCATCCGGAACAAATAAGATTACGAGAATTAATACAACTCCTAAAATAATTAGCGCATACTCGTTTCCGCTTGCTGAAAGAATTTGAGAGAACCAGTAATAAAATAGTGTGAAAACAACTGCAGCGGTTAAATTTTTTCTTCCTCCTGCTGCAACTAAAACAACAGGAAGGGTTGCAGCAGTTAATCCCATTGCTGAGGGTGTAATATAGCTGCCCCAAGTAGCATAAAGAATTCCACTTAGTGCTGCTAATGATCCACCGAGTGCAAATATAAGCGTCTGTATTTTTGGAACATTGTAACCGAATAACTTTGTTCTATCTCTATTTTCCCTTATAGCAATAAGTGTATAGCCATAACGAGAAACCGATAATAAACGTAAACCTATATAAGTAGCGGTAAACAAAACAAGAACGAGATAATAGAACCGATTATCAAAAAAACTAAATGAGCCTAATGATATAGATGGGATCCCTGTAATTCCGTTGTATCCCCCAAGCAGAACACTTCCTATTTTCCATTCAGATCCGGCAGTTTGGGCCATAAATGTCTCAATAACAACAGTCACACATAGCGTAATTAGTCCCACAAATACATCATTTATTCCACCATAAAACATAAAATATCCGAGTATCCCAGCTATCAGTCCTCCAGCAAGAACTCCAATCAATAAGGCAACAGGTGTTATTACTGCGTTCTCTAAATTCATGGCAACAATCGCATAAATATAGCCGCCTATTCCGAAGAATGCTGCTTGACCAAAGCTAAATACTCCACATAATCCCCAAACCAGTACAAGACTAAGTGACAAAAAAGTCATGGAGAGGAAGTATGATAGACTAATAACCTTATAACTTGATACGAAAAGTGGATACAAAAATAATCCTACAAAAAGGACAATTCCAACAACATTCTCTGAATTAAGTTTCATTTTTTTTGTAATCATATTAAAGCCCACGCATTATTTTTTTTTCTATTAATCCAGAAATACCTAAAGGAATTAACCTTATGACAATAATCGCGACAAATAGCAAACCTAACTTTCCATAAAAAGTACCCCAAGCCGCACTTAACAAGCTGTTGACTATCCCCAATATTCCACCAGATACGGATGTGCCAATTAGTGGATTCGCGCCTCCAACAATTACAGTTACAAAACTTGGTATGAGGAAGCCTGCACCAAAGTTAGGGGATACGGCCATTGTTGAGGCGTAAAGACCTCCTGCTAATCCTGCAAAGGCTGAACCTATCATAAAGGTCAGTGAATACATTTTATTAGTATTAACACCTAAACTTTGAGCAATATCTTGTTTTTGCATAGTCGCCCTTGATCTTAGCCCAAAATTAGTATGCATGAAAATCCAATACATTAAACCTAAGAGGAAAATCGCGATCAAGAATAACAAAATTCTATACGTTGAATACGTTTCTCCTCCAATTACAATCGATCCCAGCGGAGTTGACACTCCCTGAAGCGAGGGACCAAATATAACAAGCATGCCCTGCCCCATTATCATGCTAATTCCCCATGTAGCAACAACAGAGTCAAGCTTTCTTCCGTACAGTCGACAAATGATTAATCTATCTACAATGAAACCAAATATCCCCACTCCAATTGAGCCCAATAATATTGCTATTGGTAATGGAATACCAGCGATTGCGGTTATTGTTGTAATGTAGGCTCCTAACATGATAAATTCTCCATGTGCTAGGTTAATAATGCCCATCATTCCAAAGATAATTGCCAAACCTATTGCCGAGAGGATCAGAAAAGCAAAACTATCCATAAATTGATAAATGATATCAAATATCTGCATAAAACCCCTCCCCATCAATATTTTCCCTTAATTTGGGCCCGAGAGACTAATAGGAAAAGAGGGACACGATTTAATCCCTCTATACTTTTTAAGATTATCAGGCTAAAAAATCCCATTAATTAAAGCTTAATCAATCGGAGTGTATTGCGAGAAGTCGTCATTTTTTGTTAGGTCAACGCCTTTTTCTTTTAAAAGCCAATCTGGTACGACAGCATCCCATTTTCGCGGGAAAGTAATCTTATGATCTTTATCAGAATGAACAAGGTAAACATCTTTTATTGCGTGATGTGTTTCTGGATGAATGGATACTTTTCCTGATGGTGCATCGACACTAATTCCACTTTCAAGGGCCTTTATAACCGCTTCCGTTTCAGTAGTTCCCGCTTGTTCAACTGCCTTTGCCCATAGCTGAACACCAGTATATTGAGCCTCTGCTTCCATACCAACATACTTATCATTCGGGAACTTCGCATAGAACTTATCAACAAATTCCTTTGCAGTTGGATCAATTTCTGCTAACTCCTCCATAAATGGAGCTGTTACATACATATTTGCTAATGCTGGAGCTTCAAACCGTTTATGCTCATAAGCTTGAGCCATATTTACTGTGGTAGCCATTGGAATATCCTGGTTACCTCCTTTGGCCCATTGACTATAAAAAGAGGATTGCTCCTGACCTACCATTAATGTAACTAACACATCCGGTTTTGCTGCTTTTATTCGACTAATCGTACTACTAAATTGAGATACTCCTAATGGAATGAATTCCTCACCAATAATCTCACCACCATTTGCTTCTGCAGTAGTTCTTACCCAGTCAGCGGTTATTTGTCCAAAGTTATAATCTGCAGCTATAGTGTAAATTCTTGGCCCATATTCCTCAATCATACCTTTAATAAGAGTTGTAACTTGATGCTCTGGAACTGCTCCTGTTGGGAAAACATATTTACTTGCTACTCCACCTTCATATTGGTTGTTATAAAAGTAAAGCATCTTATATTGTTCCATAATAGGACGAATTGCCTCACGTGAAGCACTAGAGAATCCTCCCATAATCACGTCTACTTTGTCCTCCAAAATTAACTTCTTAGCCATTTCTTGATATCTTTTATTATCAGATTGTGTGTCCGGTGCAATAATTTCAATCTGCTTTCCAAGCAGTCCTCCAGCCTCATTAATTTCATCAACTGCTAGTTGAGCTGCGTGTAGTTTTTGGATTCCAACAAGAGAAAAATCCCCAGATTGGTCTTCTAAAATTCCTAGCTTAATTTTTTCGGAATCACTAGATGATCCAGTAGACGATGAGGAACAGGCTGAAATAATAAGTGTACTTAAAAGTAATAAGACAAGAGCTATGTAACTCTTAGATTTCCTTTTAATCAAACTCATCTTTGAAAACCCTCCTTTTTTCTAAAAAAATTTCTAATTAAAATAAAAAAAGTTTGAATTCCCCCTTATAATTTTTTTATTTCTTGGTCCACTGGTATGTTGGTATGTTGGTCTGACCAGTATTTCGATTTAACAGTATATTAACACCTTTCTAATTACGAGTCTATATCGTATTTTGATATTTCTAAAAATTCTTTCTAATAGTTATTTATTTTGGCAAAAAAAAATAATGGTAGACCATTAGTCAAACAACCATTATTCTTGTTTATTCATTCCATTCCTCAATGATTTTTTCTTCAAAAGTTAAGTGGTTTTCCATCTCTTGTGAAGCCAATTCGGGACTTTTATCTTTTATCGCATTTAAAATACGTTGATGCTGTTCGATAATTTTGGAATTAACCTCATCATTGGAGTGAATCTGAAATCCGATTGCATAAAGATTTTGGCTAACAACATCTGCAACAACAATTAGGATATCTGAAAGTGTATTATTATATGCCGCTTTAGCTAAGTACAGATGAAAATCTAGATCAGCATTTATTCTTTCCTCTAATCCTTTAGAGCCCATCATTCGTGAAATAGACTCCTCTAAATTTTTCAGATCCCTTTCTTTTCTTCGTTTAGCTGCTAGTTTAACAATTCCTCCCTCGAGAACTCTTCTAGACTCAAATAATTCTAGATTAGCGTCTTTTGAGATAGTCATAAACGGCAAAATTTTCGTTATAATCTTAGGGACATCAGGCTTTTTTAATATAGTTCCTTCCCCAGGCTTCGATTGAATAACATCAAAAATTTCGAGTATCCTTAGAGCCTCTCTCACTGATGAACGACTAACTTGAAGTGTACTTGCCATTTCTCTTTCTGTCATAAGTTTATCGCCAGGTGAAAGATCTCCTGAAGTAATACTATACTTTAAACGATCAAGTACTTGTTCAAACATTCGATTATTTTTATTTATAGGTTCAAAATTCATTTGATCACCTGTTTTCATTATTTTTCCACTTTTCCCTTTATTATACCATAGTCTAATTCATCATCTTCCATTCTTAAAAAGTAAGTAAGACACTGTTCCGAACAGAAATTGTGCTCCCTTTCCGGAAAACCAGCAATATGTTTTATGCTGAATGTTTTAATTTCGATTTTACAAATTTCACAGTAGTTTTCCATAAAGTCTGCCTGCCTTCATTTTTCTTAATTAAATATCCTTACTAATATTATCATTTGAATTTAATATTATTTCCACCTTTTTATTAGCATCTGGCATCCAATTCGTGTCCCGGTCAACAGGGAAATGTGTAAAATAAAAACGGCCTTTTGATTTTATTGTTAGCAAAACATGTAAAATGGGACCAATGATCATTGAAATAAAGGAAGCATAATAAATCGGGTAAAAATTAAAGATACCTAAAGCTCCTATTCCGACTGCAAATAATAGTGAAAATAATCCAGTCGGATTCCACTTGAATAAAAATGGTCTACGGTACTCAATAAAATCGCTTGGTCCAAATTTCAATAACTTTTTACAAATATAGTGGTCAGCCAATAAAATGAAAATCCATGTATTAGTTAATATTCCTGAAACAGCAAGCCAAGTATCAAAGAATTGTAATATATCAAAAGCATAAATAACACAGCTAAAAAGAAAAACAAAAACCATCCACCACTGTCTACCGGGTCTAAAATTAAAAAATAAAGAAAATGAGTTTGACAATGCCAGAGAACACGAATATAGATTCATTACATTTATCCGAATTTGAGTAACAATAACAAATAATACTCCCCATCCACCCATTAGTATTGGAAAAACATATCCGGGATTTGCTGCAAGTGATGTACTGCCCTCTGTATTAAAGGTCTTTAGCAATGTGAATGCAAAGAGTGGTCCCGCTATCATGTTTAGTATCATTGGGATTAACATGCCAATCATACAAAGGAACCCCCCTTTGTATCCAGCGCTTTTTTTAGCAAACCGGCCATAGTCTGTTGCCATTAATCCTTGAAAAACAACCTGTCCATTTACTAGCATAAATGCAGTCCATAATGCTTCTGATGTTACTGGTTTAAGAGCTGTCCAGCCTATAGGCCCTACTGCTTCAAAATTCGTTACTAGTATATAAATAGCAAAGCCAAATAGAATACCATAAATCAGGATAGCCCTTGATTGCAAAAATTGAAGTTCCTTCATTCCAAACCAAACCAAAAATAATTTAATCAGCCCAATGATGGCAAATATTATAGTTCCTTCTAAAGAACTAAAATGAATTCCAAAAAATATTGCAATGGCATGAGTAACAATGGTCCCCTCGAAGATAAAGTAAAAGACAAAATTTATACCATAAATTAAAGAGGTTACAGCAGACCCAAGATAACCAAACCCCATTCCCCTGGTCATTAAATCGATTGTCAGCCCTTCTTTACTTGCGAGATTAATCATAACCATCCCTATTAAACTTGATCCTAAGAAAAAGTATAGAATTGGGAGTAACATCCATGGCCATCCTACTGTATATGCTAAATTTACACCAAACATATAAAAATATAAGGCAGTCGAATTACCAATTAAGACCATAATAATTGCTGGGATTGGCCAGCGATAATGTGATGGGATTTTTCGTATTGCATAATCTTCTATATTTTCTGCTTTTGAGGTATTAGTAGGTCCTTCAAACCATCTCATCCATCTCAAAATAAGTAATCCCCCTATTGAATTTGCTGATTTAATTATATCAAATTATTAGTAAATTCTTAATTTTTATAAAATTAATCGTTATCTTGAAAGTAAATTGTTCATATCCTTAAATTTTTCATAAAAACTGCAGCATTTCCAGCCTAAGTAGCATATTCAAACACCAAAAAGGAGCTTGTAATTATTACAAAGCCCCTGTTACTCCAAAATTATCTGAATTCAAATGATTTCTTCAAAAACTAAAGTCATTACTCTGCCCCAGCTTCTAATAGTATTTTCTCGATTTCCGAGTATCCTTTTCCTCTTGCTAGTTCAAGAGGGGTAACCCCATATTTATCAACCATTTGAGTGTCTGCACCATGTTCAATTAATAATTTGATAATGTCCTGCTGTTTTGGACCGCCGTCATTAAGGATGATCGCCTCGATCAGTGGTGTCCAGCCGACAAAATTGGTGTGGTTTACATTAATGTCCGTTGTCGTTAATAGGAAGCGAACGACATCAATATGCCCCTTTTCACATGCCGGAGTAAGGCCAACACCTCCAAATCGAGTCAAACACTCTAAATTCGCACCATTATTAACTATTAATGTTACTAGAGCTAAGTCCCCTTTAATACAGCCATATAAAAATGGATTAAGACATGTTTGATCTTGCAGGTTAATATCTGCGCCTTCATTAGCCAAAAATTCAACTGTATCAAGCTTGTTATGTATGGCAGCAAGCAATATAGCTGTTTGCTTTTTCTTATTTCTTACATTAATATCAATGCCTTTTTCTAAAAGGCTTTTTAAACTTTCGATATCTCCTTCAATGGCTGCTTTAAAAAAATCTTCTGTTAATTCCATTGTAGTCACCTCGTTTTTTTATTTTGTATCTTTAAATAGATTTTAGGCGAGTTCCCTCCCAACTACAAATCGGAAGATCATCGTCTCCTTTTATGCTTAAAAATAGCAATTTTAATAAATAAAAGCAGCCACGTATAGTAAAAGTGGCTGCTTCTCTAGTAATTTTCCCAAACTATTAAAAAACAAGAAGCATTGTTTACACTTTCACCCTGCCCTCTTGTTCCAGTGCTAAGGAATCGCTACCGAAAATTCTCTCACCAAATGCCTTTTGCAGTGTCTGTGTCACATTGCCGGGACTTCCATTTCCTATTTTTGTATCATTAATCTCAATGACCGGCGTTATTTCAAAGGTAGTACTAGTTATAAAGATTTCATCGGAACTGAGCATTTGATTGATCGTAAATGGTTCTTCCCTAACTTCTATATGATTCTCTTTCGCTAATTGGAATACCACTTTTCTCGTAATTCCATTTAATATCAGATTGTTAGCTGGGTGTGTGCTGATTACGTTCCCGTTAACAATATATACGTTGCTTGAGCTTCCCTCAGATACGATTTCTCCGCGGTGTAATAGAGCCTCGTCACATTTAAGTTGTTTTGCTTTTTGCTTGGCAAGAACATTGGGAAGCAAGTTGAGACTTTTTATGTCACAGCAGAGCCAGCGCACATCCTCAGTTAGAATAGCAGAAATACCATTCGTTGTTTTATTTATTGGCCGCTCGCTTTCCTGCGTATAAGCCATCAGGACAGCCTTAGATTCGTCCGGAAAATGGTGGGTTCTCGGTGCTGTTCCGCGTGTAACTTGAATATATACAGTCCCGTTTATGATATGGTTTGTCTTAATAAGCTCGATTAACCTGTTTTTAATATCTATGAGACTATAAGGGATGGCTAAATCAATTTTTTCAGCGCTCTGCTTTAAGCGCTCCAGATGTGAATCCATTTCAAAGAATTTGCCGCTGTACACTCGAATTACTTCATAGACTCCATCACCAAATTGGTATCCGCGGTCTTCAAAATCAATCTTCACTTCATCTCGCTGCACAATACGTTCATTCCATAAAATCATGATGATTCCTCCCTAAAAATGCTTTACCCATAACGCCTGCTAAGAGTAAAAGCCCCTATCCGTCAAACGATTTTACCCGTAAATTTTATCAAACGCCGTGCTGCCGATATGTAAGCACGCAAATATTCCCTTCCAAGCTTCTAAAAAAGTGTCTCCTTTATACGCAATAATTCTCGGCGACTTCATATAGGAGCCGGGAACAAGGCTTGCTTTTTTACATTCTGCAGTCGAAGTCCATTCGATTTCCATTTCGACTGGCCCTGTTACCTCATATGGTTTAAAATCATTTATTCGCTTAACAGCCGTAAAAGCTTTGGAACGAATTTCTTCATGTGCTTTAACCATTGGCAAACATCTGGCTGCCCATCGGTCAATCGACTTTTTAACAATAGCCGTCTCTACATCGCCCAAGCTTTCTTTTGCCTCTTTCGCTAGGCAATCGTCCCCCGAAACCATAATAACAGGAACTCCAAAATGGCCTGCAACCGCTGCGTTAATCTCTAACTCTCCAACTGGAACCCCATTCATTCTCGTTTCATACATTTCCGGGCCAACCATCGTTTCGTTGGCTACACCGTGGGAATGACCAACTTTTGCATGTAAGCCGATAAAAAGAGCCGCATCAAATCCCTCTACCTGCTCCATCATACATAAATTTTTATTCGATCCTCTAATTAGTTCCGCTCTCGGGTCTAACTCCTCATATAGAATATTTAGCATGGACCAGTGAGCATCATTAACAACAACCTCTGTAGCACCGGCTTCAAAAGCACCTTCAATGGCAGCATTAACATCCATCGTCATTAATTTTCTAAATTGGTCATAATACTTTCCCGAATGGTGCATCTCCTCCGAATTCACTACCCCGGATATGCCCTCACCATCCGCCACTATATAGATTTTCATTAGTTTCCTCCAAATCAAGATTTATCACTATTTGAAAATAGGCAGAAAAAATCCCCATATCTTTATGGATAAGAGGACAGTATTGGTTTCAATGAACCTAGTATACTTAAATAGTTTCTCCGTTTTTTATATGTATTCCCCCCTAATTTTTCAATTTAGCCGTAAAACCACAGGATGATCTGTACCCAGTACATTCTCAGAACCACAGCCATGATGTGCGCTGGCTTAACTCTTTACTGAATATTCTATATAAACATTTATAATTATATATTAATTTACAATATTACAATAAAGAAATCCAATTAAAGGTATTCATAACTTTAATACAGGTGGTATTTATGAATCTCGAACAGCTTGAGGCATTTCTATATGGAATCAAACTTTTGTTTAAATGACTTTATCCAAGTTTAATCAAACGTTTGTTTAACACTCTAACCCTACAGCCTCAAGCGATTGGCGATTCAATCAAACGTTTGATTAAATAGCTTTTTAATAATTTAATCAAACGTTTGTTTAGCTATATATTCTAGGTTTAAAAAGCAAACACAAGAACCCCCTCCCCTTGCTTCCCTCTGGCACTTTTTCCTTTCATGCTTCTATTAAGGACCGAAAAACAAAATTTAGTCTATAATTGAAAAATAAGGATAATAGACTTATCAATTCCACTTTTGATATAGAGGTGATGATGATGATCACAGTAAGTGATTTTCAAAAGGTTTTGGAACAGGAACAAATCAAGCTTATTGCTGGAGATGAAGGGTTAGATAAAGTAATAGAGTATCTTGATGTTCAGGAGTTTCCATTTAAGAGCACCAGGGTTCATAAAAACTCGGTTATCTTAACAACCTTTTATGGATTTAAAAGTATAGCTGAAATTATTGAACACTTTGAATGGTATATAAAAGTAGGCGTTAGCGGCATTTGTGTTCATAATGTTGTATATTCTGAGGTTCCGAATGAATTACTAGATTTAGCGAACGAAGCCAAAATCCCATTATTCTATATTCCCGCCAATATTCCATATCATTTGTTATATGAAAAGTATCTAGAATTAATATATGAAGAAAGGTCAAAGATTAAAGGTGAGATTGATCAATTAAATCAAAATATGCTAGACGCACTTGTTATTGAAAAAGAAAATCATTATATTATTCAATCATTAGGGAAGTATCTTGATGAATACATTATTTACTTAAATAAGGAAATGAAAGTAGTTTCATTATGGAATTCCCCTCATTTTTCCCGTTTGTTTTTGAGGCATTGCATAGACGAAGTCACAAATGATTTTCAGCAAATTTTTAATCAGGTCCGTTTGACATTAAAGCCAATTGAAGTGCCAAATCAGCATTCACAGCTAGGCGACTTCCAGGTATTCCCCTTAAACAGCAAAATGGACTTTTATGGTTATTTAATCATTGGCCAGCTCAATAAGGAGGCCCCTTTTCGTCATGTTGTCATCAAAAATGCATTAACAGCCTTGATTTTAGATGCGATGAAAAAAAATCAGACGAAAGAATACCATAAAAATAAAGATATCATCCTATTAGAAGAAATCTTTTCTGATAAAAGAATTACTGAAATAACCAGTGAGGATTTTTATTTTGACATCAACAATATTAAGTATTTATTAATGGCCGAGCTAGAGGATAAATCCAAATTAAGAGAATATTATTCCTTTATCGAATCAAAAGTAGATAAAGAGCCAAATGGTTTAGTTTGGATTATGGATAATCGGATTATGGCTTTGGTGCAAAATCAATTCAATACTAATGCACTAGGAAAAGATATAAAGGTCGGCTTAAGCGGAAAATTAAAAGGACTGACAAGGATAGACCTGAAAACAATATACGAGCAGGCTACGATCGCACTTCACTATTCATCCATTCATGATCAAGCTTTCTGCAGCTGGGATGAATTAGGGTATGAAAAAGTGATGTATTTTATGAGAATGACAAATTTATTAGAGGATTATCATCTCGATTTCTTACAGCCTCTCATTATTCACGATAAAAGTAATGACACAAACCTGATGAAAACATTGTATGTTTACTTACAAACATTTTTTAGCCTAAAAGAAAGTGGAGAACAACTGCATTTACACCCAAACACGGTTAAATATCGTATAAAAAAGATCGAGGATCTTTTGGATAATAAAATTGATGATTCAAACCGATATATCGACCTGATGTTAGGGCTTAAATATTATTTTTACAAAACCGAAGTAGAATCCAAAGGTTAGAACTTCTCATAATGAATTGTTATCTGATTACAATGTAATCAGATTTTTTTGTTTCTCGGGAACAATGCGTTTTGCTAGGAGACTCATTTATAATCTTTTTAAAGTATTCTAAAATATCAAAATAGTTTTACTCCCCCTCTCCGGGGAACATTTTAAAAAAATTGAAAGAGGTGCTTTTACGATGAGAACCATTTTAACGAATTGTACAGTGATTGATGGAATTATTAATGAGGCAATTAGTAATACGTATATTGTTATTCAAGATGATGTGATTACAGAGATTGGAATTGGAAAGGCGAATGTGACCCCAGGTGACCATGTTGTTAATTGTACAGGAAAATATGTACTACCAGGGTTGATTGATTCTCATGTTCATCTTGTTTGGGACGGAAGCTTTGACCCTCAATCTGTTATAAACCCGTTAAACAAAGAAATGCTGGCACTTCACGCCTATAAGCATGCCACAGAATATTTGGAATTAGGAATTACAACTGTCCGTGATGTTGCTTCTCCTAATCAGTCAGTTCTGAGTGTTCGAGATGCAATTAATCAGAAACTCTTAACAGGGCCGACTATTATGGCTTCAGGTCCTGCTATTACAATGACTGGCGGGCACGTTCATTATATCGGAGTGGAGGCAGATGGTCCGGATGAAGTTCGAAAAGCTGCTAGACAACTCCTTAAAAATGGAGCGGACTTTATTAAATTAATGGCAACCGGCGGAATTTATACATTTGGAGAAGAACCTGGATCCCCACAATTAACAGTAGAAGAAATGCAGGCGGCTGTTGAAGAAGCACATAAAAAGAATAAAAAGGTCGCTGCACATGCAGAAGGCTATCTAGGAATCAAAAATTGTATTGAAGTTGGTGTCGATACGATTGAACACGGAATTTATGCAGACGAGGAATCATTATTGCTTATGAAGGAAAAAGGAATCTATCTAGTTCCGACCATGGTAGTCATGAAGCGTCTGGCATCAGATGAAAGAATTGCACCGTGGGCTTTAGAAAAAGCGAAGAAAGTAACCGCTCCACATCAAAATATGTTAGAAATGGCTATAAAAATTGGGGTCAAAATTGCGACAGGTACCGATTGCGGTTCACCAGTGACACCGCCAGAGTATTATTTTGATGAGTTATTAATTATGAATGATGCTGGGATGAAGCCGATGGATGTTATTCATTCATCAACGAAGATTGCAGCAGAAGCTCTTGGAATTGAAGATAGAGGGGTCATTTCAGAAGGCAAAAAGGCAGATCTTCTCATTGTAGAAGAAAACCCGCTAGAAGATTTATCGATTCTAAAAAATAAAAAAGTGGTCATAAAAGATGGCGTGATTGTTAGTAATCAACTAAATCTAGATTCAGTGCGAGCAGATAGCCGTAGTGTCGGAATTACTCTTTAAGTTTCCAAATGAAGCTATTTATTATAATAGTAGATAAATACATCAAGTTTTCCCAACACAGGGTCATTTTAATAGATACAAAATGATGATGCAAAAAGAAATGAATTAGCAAAGGGTCTATAAATATCTTAATGGTGGGGGGAAATGGAATATGGAACTAAAAGCACAAACTCCTAATAATCCAGTCGGGCCTGTTAAAGGCACAAAAAAGAATAAGTATTTAATGGCTGGAATCATCGGTAACGTTATGGAGTGGTTCGATTATGGGATTTACGGTTATTTTGCCGTAGCCATCTCCGTGAACTTTTTTCCAACTAATGATCCGATGGTAAGTTTAATTCTATCATTTATGGTTTTCGGTTTGGGCTTTGTCGCACGTCCGATCGGAGGCTTTCTCTTCGGGCACTTTGGAGATAAAATTGGACGCAAAAACACCCTGTCCTTAACTGTCATTCTAATGGGTGTAAGTACGTTTATCATGGGTGCCCTACCAACTTATGCGCAAATAGGGATTGCTGCACCTATCATTTTAGCCATTGCTAGGATGTTACAAGGGATTTCCGCTGGTGGAGAATGGGGCAGTGCAGTATCCTTCTTAGGAGAATATTCGAAGCCGAATAACCGGGCGTTCATTGTTAGTTTTTCACAAGTAGGATCTGCACTCGGTTTACTATTGGGTTCATTAACGGGATTGTTATTTAGCAATATTTTTTCTACAGAGGTTTTGAATGATTGGGGTTGGAGAATTGCCTTCCTATTCGGTATTGTTATTGCTTTCTTCGGCTACTTTATGCGTAAGGGTGTGGAAGAAACACCGGTTTTCCAGGAGGCAAAGGAATCTAAGTCATTTAGTGAAAAGCCTTTGCGTGATGCGTTTAAACATCATCGGACAGGGATGGTTACATGCTTTTTGCTGATGAGTGGCGCGTTTGTAACGTATTGGCTGATTTTAAGCTTTATGCCAACGTATATTTCTCAGTTTTTAAAGTTGCCAATGAATGTAGGCTTCTCCCTCACAGCTATTACTCTAGTTGCTTATATGATTGCCCTGCCAATTGCGGGATTCTTAGCAGATAGGTTTGGCAGAAAACCGCTTATGATTGCGGGATCCGGAGGAATCTTGTTATTCAGTTACCCTCTGTTTAGCCTTTTAGCTAATGCAGAAAGCTATGGAACTATGGTAGTGGTTGTTTGTCTGTTGGCGATCATCTTCGCACTGTTTCAAGGTCCAAATACGGTGGCTATGTCTGAAATCTTCCCCGCCAAAGTTCGGGTTAGTGGTTTTTCGGTTCCTTATCAATTAGCAAGTGCTGTATTTGCCGGCACAGCGATGATGGCGGCAACCTGGCTTATCAATAAAACAGGTAATGTGATGGCGGTCCCAATCTACATGTGTATCACCATGGTGATCACCTTACTTGCAACGATCTTTCTCTATAAGGAAACAAAAAATGTTCAATTTGATAAATAGAAAGACTTATGGATTCTAGGAGGGAAAAATGAATTATCAAGAACGAAGAGATAAACTAATTCATTCTCTAAAAGCAGTTGAAATTGAAGATATTTTGATCCAAGACTTAGATCATATTTACTATTACACTGGCTTTTATGCTGCCGTTCTCTCTCGCCCATTCGCGTTAGTGATGAGCGGCCAAAAAGCTGTGTTAATCGTCCCAGCTACAGCCGCCGACAGTGCCAAGTTGGAGGCTCAAGGAGTCGATATTGAGATCTATTATGAGCATCCTGTGGAAGGTCATAGTAGCTTAAACTTCCATGCAAGTCTAGATCAAGTAATTTCGAACCTAGCACAAGGGAAACTCATAGGTGTGGAGGCCAATAAAATATCCTTGTCTGAATTAAACATCTTAAGCAGCAGAAGACTCGAGGTTAAGGATATTAGTACTCAGCTTTCGCAATTACGTTCGGTTAAGGAAATAGATGAGATTGAAGCAATCCGTTTATCTGGTAAATATGTTGATTATATTAATAAAAGAACGTTAGGCTTTGTTCGTCCCGAAATTTCAGAAATAGAATTGGAACAAATGGGGGCTAATGCTCTCAGACAAGAGGTTGCCAAAAACTTACCACAAGCTAGTGTGACGACTTTCATAATGACGACCTCAGGTACTGAAAGAACGGTGCTGCCGCACACCAATTCTAGCATTCGTCCATTGCAGCCTGGAGATTCATTAATCCTTTGCAGGCAAGTGGCGATTAATGGTTATCGTGCACAATGTGACCGGATGGGATTTGTTGGCGAGCCTAGCAAGGAACAGAAAGATTATTATTCCATAGTCCTTCGCGCCCACGCTGCCGCATTGGAGGCTATCCGTCCAGGTATTAATGCCTCTGAAGTAGACAAAGCCATTCGTAATGTTTTTCAACAAGAAGGCGTTGACCAATACTTCGTTCATCGCTCAGGCTCAGGGATAGGAATTAGCATGGGAGAATCTCCTTTTCTGCGCTTCGATAGTCAGGAGATCCTTGCCGAAAACATGACTCTAATTATTCAGCCTGCCTTGTATATCCCCGGTGTCGGCGGGTTCCGATGCAGTGATACCGTGCTTGTTCAGAAAGATGGATGCGAGCTGATTACCCATTATCCAAGGGATATTGAATCATTGACCATAGGATAAGTTGGAATGAAAAGAGGTAACGGACCTTCAGCTTTATGAAGGGAGTTATCTCTTTTTTTAACGCTGTATAGTTATATACTGCGGGGGTCTGGTAATGAAATCATTTATGATATTGCACATTATCCGCAAAATGGTCATTTATTCAACGGAAAAATGTACTTTAATTCGGCTGTTTTGTAAATTTAGTTGTACTTAACCCTATTCTGGCCTCTCAACCCACATATGTGAGATAAAATTTCACTTTTTGATAGGGGTTGGAAGGTTTATCAGCCAATTTGAGTAGTTTATCAGCCAGATTTGGCAGGTTATCAGCCAATTCGACCGGTTTGTCAGCCAATTCCACAGGTGGCTCCCAAATCGAGCGGTTACCAGCTAATTTTTAGAACGGGATGTCAACCAAATCATGAAAGCATATTAGTCAAACGTTTGTTTAAATGTTGTGATCCCATCCTACTGCACATTTTCCTCAAACTTTGTACTTTGTTTAAACTTTTCCACCCCACCCTGTTCAAAACAGCTGAACAGCTAGAAGATATGACAAAGGTTTCAGCTTACCCCAGCACGAGTAGGCATAATTACTCGCTAGTAAGTGAAGAGAAAGGTGATTATACATAGCAGCTTCGGTTATTGTGGGGACTTCTTTTTGGATAAGAAAGTGGCCCCCTTCTCCTCTAAAATAAAAAAGTTAGCATGAAAATAAGCCGTTCCGTTTTGAGGTGCAAAAAGGTAAATCGCATAAGAAAAAAACAATAAAATATCATTACAATTGGTAGATAAAACACTAAAAGCGTGGTTAAATTAACCACGCTTTTTCGCATCACAATTAGCAATAAAAGTTAACTTTGTTTTGAATGAAGTTTTTTCTTCTTCCAAGGTTTTAAAAACGAAATAATAAATATGAAAATTGTAACAAGAACTTGAAAGTAGACCGCATATTGTCTTATCTCGTGATTTTGAATAAAGATTGGATTACTTAATGCCATTTCTTTTTGAGTTTCTAACAATTCCATATTTGCTACCATTAACTTGTCTACAACAAAAATTCCAACGATTGTTTGAATAATGTAAAGAACAAATTTAACACCAACCCATCTATGCTTGAAAAACCCCCAGTTAGTAAAAAATCCGTATGTGAATCCCACTAGTAAAGTTCCAATCGCACCCCATCTGACAATATTATCGCTAATTATAATAATGTTTTTATAGCCAAGGTAAGATTCATCATACTTTGTGAAATCAATATGAAGATTTAAAGCCACAGAACTCAAAATTCCTCCGAAAAATAATACTACAAGAAAAACGTGGATAATCTTCAGCCACTTCATACCTTTTGGTCCAATTTTTTTCATTCTCCAAACCCCCAAGTTGCTCTATTGTTTATTATTTCAATAAGTTATTTGTACACCCTTTTATAAACATTTTCCTTTATCAAAAAGTGCCTTACCGATTCTTGCACTATTCATTATAATAGGGGGGGAAATAATCTTATAATGAGCCACAGTCTTAATTCTCTCTACTTCTGTGGTCTTATTTTGAAAAACTTCATTTGTTTTTATGCCAAATAAAAAGTGCAACTAACTCAAAGTTTGTTGCACTTATCTCATATAGATGATTATATCTTTCAAGGTAAAAACTTTATCCGTTAATCTCAGCCGTTGAGCTGGTGTTCCAAATTCAGATTAAAATCAAAAAGCGAAATCTTTGCGACTTCGCCTTAAAATTGTATTGCTAATTGTATTGTTTGCACCTCAAAACGGAATGGCTTAGCATGAAAAGCACTTTTTTATTTAGTAACCCTACTGATCAATCGTTTGATTAGCCTAGGGCTAAATACACATCCTCGCCATAAAAAAAATGGGGAGCACAGCTGCTCCCCTCCTCGGAAAAAGATTACTTTATTTACCTCATATTATTTATGACGGTTCTCATGTTTCTCCCACCTGAAAGGAAACACTAAAACCTTCCACATTTTTTATTTCAGCAGCTCCAATTTATGTTTAGATGGAGTTTGATATGATACATACCCTTCCATTTTCGTCACATAGTGTCCATCGCCAACTGAATATTGGCCGCCGAATTCGTTGTCATAGCGGTATACGCGGTATTTTTCACCGGGATTTAGGACTCTTACAAACTGGAGACCCTCATCTGTTCGTTTCCATAGATTGATAGGTTTTTCGATGGAAAGTCTCCCAATCTGACCCTTTTTCAAAATAACGCCATCCCAATAAACAAGCGGTGTTTCCTTGGCAGGCACTTCGACTTCCACTTCCGTTACTGCCGGTTTCATCACATTCCAGAAAAGCTCGGAAATCGCTTTATAGCCGTCTTCGCTCAAATGAATATCTTTCGGGTTTGGTAAAAAAGCAATATTTTTTGCGATGACATCTGCAGTTGGAACGAAGACAGAGGTGGATTGGATCGCAATTTGTTCAATCATTGAATTTAGTGCAGTTAATAATTGGTTGAGAGCGGGCTGGTGCTCAGCCGGCAAATGCGGATATGGGTTGTAGTAGCCCATGATATAAAGCTTTACATCTGGATTTAGCGATTTTACAGCGGTGATGATTTGAACAAGATTTTGTTGAATGTCCGAAAATGTTTGCTTAACCTCTTCCTGATCAAAAGAAACAGTTTGATTTACTGGATCAATCTTAATCTTCTTTAAGATATCATTGGCGCCGACATCAAGTGTCACATGCGTGGCTTGGCTCAAAACAGCCTGGATTCCATCATTTTCTCCTTTTACCACGTTATTGGCAATGTCATCTAGTACATTGGTTGTCGTATAGCCCGGTACAGCGTAATCCCTGACAAACATTTGGAGAACCTCATTGCTCTTGAAGTTTTCCGCAATAAAGTCAGGATAGCCCTTGCCAATCTCACCAAACGGCGATAGGCCGGCAGCCAGTGAATCTCCAAGACTAACATAATATACATTCTTTTCTGCAGTAGCTGAGCTAGCAATTGGCTGCGCCACCATCCCAAATAAAAGCGCAAACACGAATAAAGCCTTAACAAAATACCTAGACAAATAGATCCCCTGCCTTCATAATAATTTTGAATATTCACAAAATACTCTATCATTCTATCTTAATTACATAGGTAAAAACAACCAGAAAGATTGCAGTGTGGGCAATATTTATGGACATTTTTCACTATTTTATGGAAAATCGGGAACGATTCTTTTGTAGTTAGGTGGGCTTGCCCTTTTACTTTTAAAGTTGTTAACAATTTAAATTTTTATAGTAAAAATATCGTTAATTAAACGTTTGATTAAATCCCCTCAAAGTCAGGCAGGGCAAGGGATTGAAACTGTTCAATCAAACGTTTGTTTAATAATCTCTTGCACGGACAGGACAGGCTATCACCAAGTTTGTATCATATTAATTATTAAAATTAGTATTTGATATAAATTGATATAAAAAATACGAACATACATATTAATTAAACATTTGATTAGATTCCCTCAAAGCCATGCTGGACAAGGGATTGAGACTGTTTAATCAAACGTT
>NZ_JBALOW010000026.1:8252-8418 GCF_036965085.1 Bacillus sp. JJ1532 | reverse complement strand
CACTAACAGGACAGGCTCTCCCTAAGTTCTTATCGTAATAATTAATAAAATTAGTCAGTGGGTATAAATTGATATATAAATACGAACATACATATTAATTAAACGTTTGATTAGATTCCCTCAAAGCCAGGCAGGACAAGGGATTGGGACTGTTTAATCAAACGTT
>NZ_JBALOW010000026.1:0-8176 GCF_036965085.1 Bacillus sp. JJ1532 | reverse complement strand
CACTAACAGGACAGGCTCTACCCAAGTTCTTATCGTAATAATTATTAAAATTAGTCAGTGGGTATAAATTGATATAAAAATACGAACATACATATTAATTAAACGTTTGATTAAATCCCCTCAAAGCCAGGCGGGTCAAGGGATTGAGACTGTTTAATCAAACGTTTGTTTAATGCTCCATTACATGACCGGGACTGGCTCTAATTTTCAGAAAAAATAATTTGACTTGAATGAATTTTATGATAATATGAATACAATAATTCTTATTGGAATAATATGAATTAAAATCTTCTTATTCAGATAGAGGGTGAGACTGACCCAGTGAACTCTCGGTATCCAGCTTTTAAAGTCACTCAGTTTGTGATGAAACCTGGTGCCAAATTTAGAAGAGTGGCTGATCAACCAGAAGATGAGAAGGTATTGGCAAAATGTCTTCATGTTTTGTCATGCACCCTTCTCTTATCTTAGAGAAGATGTTTTCATTTTTCCAAAGCCGTAAAGCTAGTAAGTGAAATCCAAATAGGAAAGGGAGAGAAAAAGATGGCGATTACAACATTTAAAGCAAAAACAGTATTAAAAGAAAACGTATTAGTGGAAACAGAATCGAGAGGGCATAAAGTCATTGTGGATGAGCCAGCTAGCCTAGGAGGAACGGATAAAGGAATGAATCCGGTGGAACTCCTTCTGTCCGCTTTAGGTGCGTGCCAGTCAATCGTAGCGAGAACGTATGCAAAGCAATTCAATATCGATCTTCAAAAGTTTTGGGTTGAATTAGAAGGAGATATTGACCTTGACGGGTTTTTTAACAAATCAGATGTGAGACCAGGATTCTTATCCATACGATATACGTTTCATATCGAAACAGATGCCCCAGAAGATAAAATCGAAGCATTTAAAGCATTCGTTGAAGATCATTGCCCTGTCGGCGACACGATTGCCAATCCTGTGAATCTTGTCTCTTCAAAAGTGGTTGTTCATCAGCCTGTTAAATAAAATGCGGACGCAAAGACAAGATAATACTAATATATAAACTAATAAGAGACACACAGGAAAATTTAGTTCTTGTGTGTCTCTATTAATATGCGGCTATTGTGAAACAAGATTTTCCCGGTTGTCACTGCGACCGAAATGATCCACTATTCCGCTAATACTTTTTCGGATTTCTATCAATCAAACGTTTAATTAAATCCACTCAAAGCCAGGCAGGACAAGGGATTGGGACTGTTCAATCAAACGTTTGTTTAATCCCCTCTTGCACTGATCGGACTGGATCTCACTAAGTTTGTATCATAATAATTATTAAAATTAGGCCATTGCTATAAATTGATATATAAATACAATCTTACATATTAATCAAACGTTTAATTAAATCCCCTCAAAGCCAGGCAGGACAAGGGATTGAAACTGTTTAATCAAACGTTTGTTTAATCCCCTCTTGCACTGATCGGACAGGATCTCACTAGGTTTGTATCATAATAATTATTAAAATTGGGCCATTGCTTTAAATTGATAAATAAATACAATCTTACATATTAATCAAACGTTTAATTAAATCCCCTTAAAGCCAGGCAGGGCAAGGGATTGGAACTGTTCAATTAAACGTTTGATTAAACTTTCTAGGAATGTGTAGATACTTCATCTTTTCTACAATCTAGTCCAAAGAGTGAAATTTCCAATGGATAAATTAATTTTGGATGACAATTTTCATCGTTCCTTAAAAAAGGTAGAAGTTATTAACACCCTTGACTGCCTACATAAAAGAAATGATTTCAAAATTTAATGATCAACGATATTTTATATAAGCTATTAAAATCTTTTTATTAACAAACAAAAAAAAGAACCCCACTGAAAAGCCGATCAGTCCGCCGCTTTTCTGTGGGATCTAGTCTTGGTAAGTGAAGAATTCAACTTAAATCATACAACTCTACTAAGAAAATGTTCTAAAAATCGATCTGCTTCTACTTCTGTACAGACGCGAATCTTTGGTTCACCTTCAAGATGACCGATGGTTCTTCCTTCCTCTTCTCCTTCTAAAACAACCTTTACATTCATCATTTCCGTCTCTACAAAACTTGGATCAATGGCAACTCCCACGGCAAGTGGATCATGAAGACCACAACCGGCGATACCTGGATAATATTTCTCATAATATCCGATATAAAACTCGGTCATGTCCGCAAAAAACTGAGCTGTTTCTTTTCCAGTCTCACGCCATTCGTTAACCCTTGATAGTGGCAATAATGTTTGCAAGGTTACATCTAATCCTACAAGGGTCACCTGTAAACCAGATGAGAAAACATAATCAGCTGCTTCAGGGTCAGAGAAGATATTCGCTTCTGCATAAGCATTTACATTCCCTGGTACTTTCACAGCCCCACCCATGATAACGACCTCTTTAACGAGCGGGATGATTTCCGGTGCTTTTTGGATAGCTAAAGCAAGATTCGTCAGTGGTCCCACAGCAATGATCGTAATTTCATGCGGGCGATTTTTCACCTGTTCGATTATAAAATCCGGGGCAAATTGACTTTTCGCTTGAGACGTTGGTTCGTTCTTCAACGTATTGCCTATTCCATCCTCTCCATGGACATGTCTCGCCCAAAACTCTTTTTCACCGCGCACAAATCGTTGAGCAGCTCCTTGATAAACAGGGATGTCCTTACCTAACTTTTCAATAACAGTAAGTGTATTACGAGTCGCTTCTTCTACGGGTACGTTACCGAAACAGGTCGTAAAACCAAGCAGCTCTAGTTCTGGAGAGTTTATGGAGTAAGACATCGCTAATGCATCATCAATTCCCGTATCAACATCAAATATAATCGGTTTCAAAACAAATCCCACCATTCAACAATTTAAATTATTTTTTAGTATAACTTTGAAGTGCCTTGATAACCATATCCCAAAACTTCGCATGATCTAGCTTCAAGGCAACATTGACATTTGGTTCACGCCCGGTTACACCGTGCATATCTACTAAGGTCATTCCGTAAGTATGAACCCCGGTTGTCTCCACATCCACACGCAACTTTTTCGCCTCAACAACAGAAGGATCGATACAATACGCTACACAACAAACATCATGTACAGGTGGATGTTCGAATCCAAATACCTCTAAATACGTTTTGCGGAAAAACACCAGTAGCTCGCTTACAAATTGCGCAACGGGATTGTCAATCGCAGCAATGCGTTCGCAAACCTCGTTAGTCGCTAAAGCTTGATGAGTAAGGTCAAGCCCCATCATCGTAATCGGAGCGCCACTCTCAAAAACAACCTTTGCTGCCTCCGCATCAACATAAATATTGAATTCTGCTGCTGGAGTCCAGTTGCCAAACGTACCTCCACCCATGATGACAATTTCTTGAATTTTAGATAGGATAGCCGGTTCACGTCTCATAGCCATCGCGATATTCGTTAGCGGGCCAGTAGGAACGAGTGTAATATCCCCATCTGATTCCATTAGCTTTCGAATAATAAAATCAACAGCGTGTTCCTTTTCGATCGTTTTAGTAGCCTCTGGCAGAACCGGTCCGTCCATTCCGGAATCTCCATGTATATCGGGAGCTGTTTCTCGTTTTCTGACAAGCGGTTGACCGCTTCCTTGGAAAACAGGTACATCATACATGCCGGCAATCTCACAAACTTTTAGGGCATTCTTCGTTGTTTTCTCCACTTCAGCGTTCCCTGCTACAGTTGTAATACCGACTAATTCGATGTTTGGATTCCCTGCTGCGAGTAAAATAGCAATGGCATCATCATGACCTGGATCACAATCAAGAATAATTTTGCGTTTCTTGTTTTCTAGCATAGAAAAATACCGTCCTTTTCATTACTTTGTAAATGCCACACATAAAGAATCTACTATTTATTATGCTTTCATAGGGCATATATCAATCGAGCTAAAATGGTTTGTCTTAGATCATTTAAAATAGAACCACTTAATTTCCAATTTACATAGTCTCTCTTATAGTGGAAAACTAGAGCAAAAAAGAATGCTCAACATAACACAATCTTATAATATCAAATTTTCACGTAAAAAAGAAAAATGATCTCAAAGGTAAATGAGACCATTTCAATTCCTTATATAAAAGAACACAGACCGACAGCATTGATTTCTACTAAATTTGAGTGCTTCGTATTTTTGGGTCATACCTATCATGGCGATGCCAAAGCATCCAGAACCTTTTTCGCTCTATCTTCTTTCTCTTCTTAATCAAACGATTAATTAGACCCTTTAGGAATGGGCAGGTACCTCATCCTAACTACAACCTAGTCCAAAGATTAAAGTTTCCAATCGATAAATCTATTTTTTGATGACTACTATCATATTTATTGTTCCTTAGAAAAAGGAGAAAATTATTAACATCCTTGACTGCTTGCATAAAGGAAATGATTTCAAAATTTATGGACCGATGATATTTAATATAAGCTATCAAGATCTTTTCATTAACAAACGAAAAATAGTGAACATTAGTGTGTTTGTATAGGAACATACAGAATCTATCTAGCGATTGTTGAATTTCTTCCGTGATCC
This sequence comes from Bacillus sp. JJ1532, assembly GCF_036965085.1. NCBI lineage: Bacteria > Bacillati > Bacillota > Bacilli > Caryophanales > Bacillaceae > Bacillus > Bacillus sp. JJ1532. Next base: position 3,645 of record NZ_JBALOW010000026.1, on the reverse strand, counting down.
ATTTATTCTCATATTGAAATTGGCGTAACAGAAAATCGTAGCGTGATACTCCACCTATGGAATCCAGCATTAAACATACTTCCTTTTCTATGTATAATAAATGCTTATAAAACAATGACACATGAAAAATTGATTCTAAACTTTAAATCAATTATTACTTTTTGTAGATTTTGAGCCATTGTAATCAAAGCTTCCGCTGAGGACGATGTTTCTTCCATTAAGGCATTTTGTTCCTTTGCTGAAGCAGCCACATTTTTTGTATTTCCTGTGGCTTGTTCAGCCATATTAGCTACCTCTTCCACCATTTCCACCATATTTTGCGAGCAAAATTCACTTGCTCTACAATCGCTGCACAAAAATAGCCGTCCCTGATAAAGAGAGCAGCCATCACTTTACTTATATAAAGTTAATTGGCAACCTGGCGATCATAGTTCAATAGCTAAGCTGAACGACAGACCCATGGCTTTGCGTCCTCATCTTTCAATGAGTTTGCCTTTATCAAATTTTAATAACAAAATTACCATTACTTTCTTACAATTTATATAGTAATTAACATAAAATGAATAGTCAACAAAACTTAGCTAAATTTTACACAAATGTTACATAATACGACAATTGTTTATTTGATTTATTCTTGAGTGTTTATTCAACAAGATTATTGTAGACGTTTAATACTGGAGCTATGACTGTAATCATTACCGGTAGGAGCGTTTCCATTTTTTCAAAATAAAAGATATTCACCTAAATTAATGGATGCAATTGCCCTGATCAGTTGTTAAACAGTTTTAAATTCGGAGAGAAACTAGGAACGGTTATATTAATGTGAGCGCATATCAATCAACATGTTGGTTAATATGTTTATTGTACTGACAGAGATATATTTTATAAGATAGTTTTAGTAGTGGAGAAGGAATCTAAGAGCTTTAGGTGAAATTAAAGATAGGAGCCTTTATGTCAAAAGGTACAATAACAATTTACATTTACCAACAAGAGAAAATCATGCTATTTTTCTTGAAATTTATAAAAAAGAAAAAAAATGAGAACAACTCTGAACAACCTAAAAGAATTCTAATGATTTCGGGGAATAAAAATACATATCTACATAAGAATCAACACCCAAAAAATCCCAGTAATCAAATAAAAACGTTTTGAATGATTCCAGATCATTTATATTTTCAATAATGTACTCATCGTCTTCAGTAATAAAGTTTATATTAGATGTGTGGTTATCTTTATATTTTCTTCGTTACCTCCATTTTTATACCACTCTATTAAAAAGTAGAGAGCATATTCTTGAAGTGGATTAAGCATATGTGGAAAGCTGTCTGCAGCAAATTCTTGTAATTCATATAATATTTCTTTGCATTTCTCAATCTCATTCCTAACCATAAATGTTGGGAATATATAATTTAACTGGGCATTTAATTCGCCACTATCTTCTTCCAATTCTATATAAAAAGTAATTATTTCTTTCAACACTTGATTAACCATTTTACTAACTTTATTAGAGACATCATAAGAAATTTTTATTATTGATATCACCCCTTTTCCTGTAAATATAACATATTTTATTTACTAAGACTCCCGTAAAAAATCATCATATACTTTTTCAAATTTTCAATGGTCTTAGCGTAAATTCGTTTTTTCAGTTAACAACACCTCCAATCACATGCACTATATTTAACAATTTATTTAAATAATAACCCAATGTCTATCCGGGAACAGGTGGGGATTTTTTGACACTGTGCAGCTGCTAGAGGAACGGGGCATCGGAGATGTTGATGAGGTTTTCGAGTTGAACAGGGACAATTTTAATTTTTCTTGCGGCATCAGAAAAGCACCTCCTTTAAAATTTGATATCGTACCAGGAGGTGCCTCGAGTTTATAAGCGTTGTTTGATTACGAGCTTACACCTCACACCACAATGTTCACTCGCTTTGCTGGCTCTACTTCTCTTCCTTAACAACATCAACAAATGGCAACGGTAACTGTTCGGTGTAATCATACTTTCTCATTTCACATTCCTCCTAAAATTAAAATAGCACTAATCCCTCGAAAGGAATTAGAGCTGGATGAGTTAGAATCGCTTTCCTATGAATATAATATTTGATTGAAATGTTGAGTGATACGGATTTGGATAATAAAAAAAGAGGGTACCACATTTGAATGGGATTACCCTCTTCTTCAATTGTGTGAAACGTTATCTAGGCTGTTAGGCACTATAGTTCTCTATTATTAACTATTTTTACACGAACCTAACTACACCATATTCACTAATAACAAAGTTTATACCAAAATCTAGAGATTCCATTACGACTGGCCACTTCTCACCATGGAACACATTTAAAATAACTTCCCATTCAGATGATGCTAGTACCCATGCCAAGTTTTGACCGTTGATAGTAAATACAAATAGGTCAAATGTAAAGTCTGTGTAATTCCCTTCAGCTGCTGATACTTCTGCTACAAAATCACTCACCACTGCACTTACAAGGGTTGTTCCATTATTTACATACTTACTAGCTCCTCCACGAGTAGAATCCCATGTATATTCAACACCACTATAGGTAATTGCTTCAACACCTTGCAAGTTTAATGACTTGAAGTATCTAGCAAAGTCATTCATCACTCCTGCTAGGATATCAAAGCTTCCACCTTCACCATTTCTGTAGTCACGATACCCTTCTAACGCAGCCTTAGTATATCTTGCTGTTAATGTTCCTAGTGTTCCACCTGCATACTCTAAGCTAGCTACTGGGTATGCATCCTCATAGGTTCCTATAGATTCATTCTGCTCCATATGAGTTTTTGCAGCTTGGGCTACTTGGTCTAGAGGCCATTTTTCACCATGGAACACATTTAAAATAACTTCCCATTCAGATGATGCTAGTACCCATGTCAAGTTTTGACCGTTGATAGTAAATACAAATGGGTCAAATGTAAAGTCTGTGTAATTCCCTTCAGCTGCTGATACTTCTGCTACAAAATCACTCACCACTGCACTTACAAGGGTTGTTCCATTATTTACATACTTACTAGCTCCTCCACGAGTAGAATCCCATGTATACTCAACACCACCATAGGTAATTGCTTCAACACCTTGCAAGTTTAATGACTTGAAGTATCTAGCAAAGTCATTCATCACTCCTGCTAGGATATCAAAGCTTCCACCTTCACCATTTCTGTAGTCACGATACCCTTCTAACGCAGCCTTAGTATATGTTGCTTTTAATGTTCCAGCCTCATAGGATAAAACAGCTACTGGGTATGCATCCTCATAGGTTCCTATAGATTCGTTCTGCTCCATATGAGTTTTTGCAGCTTGGGCTACTTGGTCTAGATTCCACTCTGAGTCTGGGGTTGCTTCTACTTCCACTGTCCCTGTTACTACATTAAATGCCTCTGTATCGTCAGGAGTAAATGTCCAAGCATAGTCACCAGTTTTAGTTACTTCTGTTGTTTCATCTGTCCATACTAATATTCCAGCTACTTCATTACCTTGTCCATCCTCAAACTTACCAGCTAGTGTTGAAGACGCTAATGTTTGACCTACTGTTACCGCTGTTGCCGTTACCGGTGTTGTTGTAGATTCAACTGGTGTTACTGGATCTGGATCTACATCCTTTTCAACTAAACCTTTGATTG
>NZ_JBALOW010000025.1:1662-4783 GCF_036965085.1 Bacillus sp. JJ1532 | reverse complement strand
TGTTCGGGATGGGAACGGGTGTGACCTTTTCGCTATCGCCACTAGACCTATTTTGTTGAGGTTTGTTCCCTCAAAACTAGATAATGCTGAAGAAGTCTTTCGAGTAATCGTATTAAATGTGGTTAAGTCCTCGACCGATTAGTATTTGTCAGCTCCACGTGTCGCCACGCTTCCACCTCAAACCTATCAACCTGATCATCTTTCAGGGGTCTTACTAGCTTGACGCTATGGGAAATCTCATCTCGAGGGGGGCTTCATGCTTAGATGCTTTCAGCACTTATCCCGTCCGCACATAGCTACCCAGCTATGCCTTTGGCAAGACAACTGGTACACCAGCGGTGCGTCCATCCCGGTCCTCTCGTACTAAGGACAGCTCCTCTCAAATTTCCTGCGCCCACGACGGATAGGGACCGAACTGTCTCACGACGTTCTGAACCCAGCTCGCGTACCGCTTTAATGGGCGAACAGCCCAACCCTTGGGACCGACTACAGCCCCAGGATGCGATGAGCCGACATCGAGGTGCCAAACCTCCCCGTCGATGTGGACTCTTGGGGGAGATAAGCCTGTTATCCCCGGGGTAGCTTTTATCCGTTGAGCGATGGCCCTTCCATGCGGAACCACCGGATCACTAAGCCCGACTTTCGTCCCTGCTCGACTTGTAGGTCTCGCAGTCAAGCTCCCTTATGCCTTTACACTCTTCGAATGATTTCCAACCATTCTGAGGGAACCTTTGGGCGCCTCCGTTACTCTTTAGGAGGCGACCGCCCCAGTCAAACTGCCCACCTGACACTGTCTCCCGCCCCGATCAGGGGCGCGGGTTAGAATTTCAATACAGCCAGGGTAGTATCCCACCGATGCCTCCACCGAAGCTGGCGCTCCGGCTTCCAAGGCTCCTACCTATCCTGTACAAGCTGTACCGAAATTCAATATCAGGCTACAGTAAAGCTCCACGGGGTCTTTCCGTCCTGTCGCGGGTAACCTGCATCTTCACAGGTACTATAATTTCACCGAGTCTCTCGTTGAGACAGTGCCCAGATCGTTACGCCTTTCGTGCGGGTCGGAACTTACCCGACAAGGAATTTCGCTACCTTAGGACCGTTATAGTTACGGCCGCCGTTTACTGGGGCTTCAATTCAGAGCTTCGCTTGCGCTAACCCCTCCTCTTAACCTTCCAGCACCGGGCAGGCGTCAGCCCCTATACTTCGCCTTGCGGCTTCGCAGAGACCTGTGTTTTTGCTAAACAGTCGCCTGGGCCTATTCACTGCGGCTCATCCGGGCTATTCACCCAAATGAGCACCCCTTCTCCCGAAGTTACGGGGTGATTTTGCCGAGTTCCTTAACGAGAGTTCTCTCGCTCACCTTAGGATTCTCTCCTCGCCTACCTGTGTCGGTTTGCGGTACGGGCACCTTTTCCCTCGCTAGAGGCTTTTCTTGGCAGTGTGGATTCAGGAACTTCGGTACTATATTTCCCTCGCCGTCACAGCTCAGCCTTCACGCAAGCGGGATTTGCCTCGCTTGCAGCCTAACTGCTTGGACGCGCTATTCCAGCAGCGCGCTTACCCTATCCTCCTGCGTCCCCCCATTGCTCAAACGGTAAAGAGGTGGTACAGGAATATCAACCTGTTGTCCATCGCCTACGCTTTTCAGCCTCGGCTTAGGCCCCGACTAACCCTGAGCGGACGAGCCTTCCTCAGGAAACCTTAGGCATTCGGTGGATGGGATTCTCACCCATCTTTCGCTACTCATACCGGCATTCTCACTTCTAAGCGCTCCACCAGTCCTTACGGTCTAGCTTCAACGCCCTTAGAACGCTCTCCTACCACTGACATCGTAGATGTCAATCCACAGCTTCGGTGATACGTTTAGCCCCGGTACATTTTCGGCGCAGAGTCACTCGACCAGTGAGCTATTACGCACTCTTTAAATGGTGGCTGCTTCTAAGCCAACATCCTGGTTGTCTAAGCAACTCCACATCCTTTTCCACTTAACGTATACTTTGGGACCTTAACTGGTGGTCTGGGCTGTTTCCCTCTTGACTACGGATCTTATCACTCGCAGTCTGACTCCCATGGATAAATCTTTGGCATTCGGAGTTTGTCTGAATTCGGTAACCCGATGAGGGCCCCTAGTCCAAACAGTGCTCTACCTCCAAGATTCTAACAACATGAGGCTAGCCCTAAAGCTATTTCGGAGAGAACCAGCTATCTCCAAGTTCGATTGGAATTTCTCCGCTACCCACACCTCATCCCCGCACTTTTCAACGTGCGTGGGTTCGGTCCTCCATCCAGTGTTACCTGGACTTCAACCTGGACATGGGTAGGTCACCTGGTTTCGGGTCTACGACCACATACTAATACGCCCTATTCAGACTCGCTTTCGCTGCGGCTCCGTCTATTCAACTTAACCTCGCATGTAATCGTAACTCGCCGGTTCATTCTACAAAAGGCACGCCATCACCCGTTAAAGGGCTCTGACTACTTGTAGGCACACGGTTTCAGGAACTATTTCACTCCCCTTCCGGGGTGCTTTTCACCTTTCCCTCACGGTACTGGTTCACTATCGGTCACTAGGGAGTATTTAGCCTTGGGAGATGGTCCTCCCTGCTTCCGACGGGATTTCACGTGTCCCGCCGTACTCAGGATCCACTCTGGAGGGAACGAAGTTTCAACTACAGGGCTTTTACCTTCTATGGCCGGCCTTTCCAGACCTGTTCATTTACCTCGTTCCTTTGTAACTCCGTGTAGAGTGTCCTACAACCCCAAGAGGCAAGCCTCTTGGTTTGGGCTAATCCCGTTTCGCTCGCCGCTACTCAGGGAATCGCGTTTGCTTTCTCTTCCTCCGGGTACTTAGATGTTTCAGTTCCCCGGGTCTGCCTTCAATACCCTATGTATTCAGGTAAAGATACTGTTCCATTACGAACAGTGGGTTCCCCCATTCGGAAATCTCCGGATCAAAGCTTACTTACAGCTCCCCGAAGCATATCGGTGTTAGTCCCGTCCTTCATCGGCTCCTAGTGCCAAGGCATTCACCGTGCGCCCTTATTAACTTAACCATAAAAATGGTTTCTCTATAAATAGAGAGAAATACTAAAATGGCGATTACTCGGTTATTGCTTCTTCA
>NZ_JBALOW010000025.1:0-1625 GCF_036965085.1 Bacillus sp. JJ1532 | reverse complement strand
GTCTATTTATTGAAGTATCAAGTACTTCAATTCTTCCTTAGAAAGGAGGTGATCCAGCCGCACCTTCCGATACGGCTACCTTGTTACGACTTCACCCCAATCATCTGTCCCACCTTAGGCGGCTGGCTCCTTACGGTTACCCCACCGACTTCGGGTGTTACAAACTCTCGTGGTGTGACGGGCGGTGTGTACAAGGCCCGGGAACGTATTCACCGCGGCATGCTGATCCGCGATTACTAGCGATTCCGGCTTCATGCAGGCGAGTTGCAGCCTGCAATCCGAACTGAGAATGGTTTTATGGGATTGGCTAAACCTCGCGGTCTTGCAGCCCTTTGTACCATCCATTGTAGCACGTGTGTAGCCCAGGTCATAAGGGGCATGATGATTTGACGTCATCCCCACCTTCCTCCGGTTTGTCACCGGCAGTCACCTTAGAGTGCCCAACTGAATGCTGGCAACTAAGATCAAGGGTTGCGCTCGTTGCGGGACTTAACCCAACATCTCACGACACGAGCTGACGACAACCATGCACCACCTGTCACTCTGTCCCCCGAAGGGGAAAGTCCTATCTCTAGGATTGTCAGAGGATGTCAAGACCTGGTAAGGTTCTTCGCGTTGCTTCGAATTAAACCACATGCTCCACCGCTTGTGCGGGCCCCCGTCAATTCCTTTGAGTTTCAGCCTTGCGGCCGTACTCCCCAGGCGGAGTGCTTAATGCGTTTGCTGCAGCACTAAAGGGCGGAAACCCTCTAACACTTAGCACTCATCGTTTACGGCGTGGACTACCAGGGTATCTAATCCTGTTCGCTCCCCACGCTTTCGCGCCTCAGCGTCAGTTACAGACCAGAGAGTCGCCTTCGCCACTGGTGTTCCTCCACATCTCTACGCATTTCACCGCTACACGTGGAATTCCACTCTCCTCTTCTGCACTCAAGTCCCCCAGTTTCCAATGACCCTCCACGGTTGAGCCGTGGGCTTTCACATCAGACTTAAAGGACCGCCTGCGCGCGCTTTACGCCCAATAATTCCGGACAACGCTTGCCACCTACGTATTACCGCGGCTGCTGGCACGTAGTTAGCCGTGGCTTTCTGGTTAGGTACCGTCAAGGTACCGCCCTATTCGAACGGTACTTGTTCTTCCCTAACAACAGAGTTTTACGATCCGAAAACCTTCATCACTCACGCGGCGTTGCTCCGTCAGACTTTCGTCCATTGCGGAAGATTCCCTACTGCTGCCTCCCGTAGGAGTCTGGGCCGTGTCTCAGTCCCAGTGTGGCCGATCACCCTCTCAGGTCGGCTACGCATCGTTGCCTTGGTGAGCCGTTACCTCACCAACTAGCTAATGCGCCGCGGGCCCATCTGTAAGTGATAGCCGAAGCCATCTTTCAGCTTTCCTACATGAGTAGAAAAGAATTATCCGGTATTAGCTCCGGTTTCCCGAAGTTATCCCAGTCTTACAGGCAGGTTGCCCACGTGTTACTCACCCGTCCGCCGCTAACTTTTGGGAGCAAGCTCCCGCAAGTTCGCTCGACTTGCATGTATTAGGCACGCCGCCAGCGTTCGTCCTGAGCCAGGATCAAACTCTCCAATAAATTGTGAGTTGATTAGCTCATAAATGTCTTTTT
>NZ_JBALOW010000024.1:50265-51637 GCF_036965085.1 Bacillus sp. JJ1532 | reverse complement strand
TCAAGGTCTTCAGCTGGAGTTTCTTCCTTCGCTTCGCCCTCTTCATTTGCTTTCATTTTCGCTAAAGCAGCGGCCTTAGCTTTTGCAGCTGCAGCAGCTTTTTGCTTCGCTATGTCAAGGTCTTCAGCTGGAGCTTCCTCCTGCGCTTCGCCTTCTTCTTTTGCTTTCATTTTTGCTAGTGCAGCGGCCTTGGCTTTCGCAGCAGCGGCAGCTTTTTGCTTCGCTATATCAAGGTCTTCAGCTGGGGATTCTTCCTTTGCTTCGCCCTCATCTTTTGCTTTCATTTTCGCTAGTGCGGCGGCTTTCGCTTTCGCGGCAGCCTCCTTTTTTAACTGTTCAAGATCCTTTTCCCCGCTCATAGGTTAGATCACCTTCTTCCCAGTTTTAGCCTCGTAGCGGATTTTTTCCTTTAATTTATTTATTCCATATATTAATGCTGCCGGATTTGGGGGACATCCTGGTATGTAAACATCAACAGGAACAATTTGGTCGACACCCTTCACAACGGCGTAGGATTTCACATATGGTCCTCCTGCTGTTGCACAGGAACCCATTGCAATAACCCACTTCGGCTCTGGCATTTGATCATACAGTCGGCGAACAATTGGCGCCATTTTTTTCGTAACGGTTCCTGAAACAATCATGACATCTGATTGACGAGGGGATGTCCGGAAAAACGAACCAAAACGGTCTAAATCGTAGTGAGCACCACCGACACCCATCATTTCAATGGCACAACAAGCAAGCCCGAAGGTCATTGGATATAATGAGTTACTCCGCGCCCAAGCTTTTATTTGTTCCAAAGTTGCCATAAATACATTACGCTGCAATTCTTCCATTTCTTTAGGTGAAATATCTTCCAATTTTAAGTCCATTTTAACACCTTCTTCTTCCATGCATAAATAAGACCGATGACAAGCATAAATACAAAAATCAACATTTCTATTAATGCAAAGATTCCGAGTTTTTCATAAGCAACTGCCCACGGATATAGAAATACCGTTTCTACATCAAAAATAACAAACATAAGTGCAAAAACATAATAGCGAATATTAAACTGCACCCATGAATCATGGAATGGCTCAATCCCGCTCTCGTACGTGGTATACTTCGTCTCATGCGGCTTATAAGGCCGCAGCAGCTTCCCTAAAAACAAAGCTACCACAGGTAACAAAATTCCAAGACATAGGAACACAAACACTATCAAATAGTTATTTTGATATAAATTTAGCATCTCCATGTCCATCCCCCCCAATATTATGAATTTTCTCTACCCAGTTGTAACCGTAATCATTATAGCACTCTTACCAATTTGTGTCGATAAACCCAGCTATTTTACTGGAAATTCTCTCGACCCACAGAACAAAGCTTT